>DATAHG010000120.1:0-1893 GCA_036263295.1 Thermoanaerobaculia bacterium
GGATCCGGACCGGCCGGGCCTGGCGCTCCAACAGATCGCGCCGCCGGAGTCGGCGCCGTTCGCCTTCCCGCTGATCGATCTCTCCGGCCTCCCCGATCCCGATCCCGAAGTCCGGCGGCTGGCGATCGCGGACGGCCTGCGCCCATTCGATCTGGAGGTCGGCCCGCTGGCCCGCCAGAGCCTCCTGCGGCTGGACGATCAGACCCACGTCGTGCTCTTCTGCCAGCACCATTCGATGTCGGACGGCTGGTCGATCAGCGTGCTGATCCGCGAGGTCGCCGAGCACTACACGGCGTTCGTCGCCGGCCGCGAGCCGCGCGTGCCCGAGCTGCCGGTGCAATACGCCGACTTCTCCGCCTGGCAGCGCGAATGGCTCTCCGGCGAGGAATTCGACCGGCAGATCCGCTACTGGACGGACCAGCTCGCCGGCATCCCGCCATTCCTGGACCTGCCGACCGATCGCCCGCGCAGCAACGGCCCGAGCTACCGCGGCGCCGACGTGCCCTACGCCGCGCCGCCCGAGGTGATCGAGCCGGTCAAGGCGCTGACCCGCGGCGCCGGGGCGACCCTGTTCATGACCCTGCTCGCCGCCTACGGCGCCCTGCTCGGCCGCTGGGCCGGCCAGGACGACATCGTGATCGGTTCGCCGATCGCCGGCCGCCACCGCGCCGAAGTCGAAAACCTGATCGGTTTCTTCATCAACGGCATCACCTTGCGCGTCGGCCTCGGCGGCAACCCCACGGCGCGCGAGCTGATCGGCCGCGCCCGCGACGTGACCCTCGGCTCCTACGCCCACCAGGACATCCCGTTCAACCTGGTCGTCGAGGCCATGCAGCCCGACCGCGGCCTCGCGGTGCGCCCGCTCTTCAACGTGCTGCTCGGCCTGCAGAACACCCCCGAATCGTGGCTCACCCTGCCCGGGCTCAAGCTGCGCTCGGAAAACCTTCCCACGCAGACCGCGAAATATGAGCTGAGCCTGGTGGTGAGCGAATCGAACGGCGGGCTCTACGGCGGCTGGGAGCTGGATATCGGCCTGCTCGACCCCGCGACCGTCCAGCGCCTGAGCGGCCACCTGACGAGGCTGCTGCGCGAGATGGCCGCCAATCCGGACCGGCCCGTCGCCGATCTGCCGCTGCTCCCGGCCGAGGAGGAGCACCAGCTCCGGCTGGAGTGGAACGACACCGCGAGGGCGTTGCCGTCCGGTCTGGCCGGCCTGGACCTCCCGGAGATCGTCGCCCGGCAGGCGCGGCGGACCCCCGAGGCGCCGGCTCTGTCCTTCGCCGGACACGAGATCTCCTATGGCGAGCTGCACCGCCGCGCCGTCCGCCTGGCCGTCGTGCTGCGCGGCCTCGGCGTCGGGCCGGAGACCGCTGTGGCGGTCTGCTCCGGCCGCTCCCCGCACCTTGTTGTAGCGCTGCTGGGCATCCTCGAAGCGGGCGGCCATTACGTGCCGCTCGACCCCTCGCATCCGCAGGAGCGCCTCGCCTGGCTGATCGAAGACAGCAGGGCGGTGCTGGTGCTGACCGAGGATCGCAAGGACCCGCGAGACTTCCAGGACGGCGTGCGGGTCATCGGCCTGGAAAAACTGATCGATCAGGCCCTCGGAGAGGAGGGGGCGCCCCCACGGGCCACCGGCCGGCCCGGCGTGTCCGCGCTCGCCTGTCTGATCTATACCTCGGGATCGACCGGCCGGCCGAAGGGCGTCGGCGTGACGCACAGCGGTATCGCGCGGATGGCCTGCGACTCCGGATTCCTGGAAGTCGGCCCCGGCGACCGCATGGGCCACGTCGCCAATCCGGCCTTCGACGCCTCGACCTTCGAGATCTGGACCGCCCTGCTGCGCGGCGCCTGCCTGGTGGGGATCGAAAAGGAGGCGCTGCTCTCCCCGCCGGC
>DATAHG010000121.1:0-6448 GCA_036263295.1 Thermoanaerobaculia bacterium
CCACGGATTCGAGGAAAGGGCGCACGTCCGAGATCACGCGCGCCCAGTCGGCTTCCGCGAGCCGGGCCTTTACGGCGCCTGGCCAACTCGCCGGGTCCACCTCGCGACCGGTCCAGCCGGTCTGCCTCAAGGCTTCGTTGAGCAACTCCAGATTCGGCGGTGGCCAGGTCCGATCACTCAAGTACCAGACCAGGTCGTAGAGATCCCGCCCTTTTACGAAGGGTCGTTGGAGGATCGCGTGGAGCTTGCCCGCGAACAGGGAGGCCGGGTCGTGGTGCTGCAGGCGCAGCGTGAGGTGCCGGCGCACCACGGACGTCTCCAGGCCGGCTCCCGCGGGTGGCCGGGTGTCGACCTCGATCTTGATGGAAAGGATTTCGTTGCGCTGCGTCGACAATCCGAGCTCCCACAGGAGACCGGGAAACTGCACGAACGCGCTGTGGACGACCTTGCGGTCATTGACCTTCGCTGCCGCCACATATCCTTCCCGGATCAAGTCCGACCGGATGGCTGTGAGGTAGGAGCGGAAGTCATAACCGCTCTCCGGCCTTTCCAGAGCGAAATCGAGGTCTTCGGAATAGCGCCGGAGCGAGTAGAGGAAGCGCAGGGCGGTACCACCCTGGAAGGCCAGGGGGACCATGGCTCCAGAGCGCTGGAGCGATCCGAGGATCCGGGCCTGGAGGTACTCGCGAACGATGTTGACGCCCTCGCCGGCGGAGAGGCCCGGCCGCAAACGGCTCTTCAGGTCCTCTTTCACAGAGTCTCGTACTCCAGCGCGTCCACTGCCGCCTGCCGGATGATCCATTCGGCTGCCCGGACCAGCTTCGGCCGGCCGGCCGCCGCGGCCTGGCTGGCGAGGGATTCGAGATCGGTCCGGTCCAGGTGCTGGAGGCGAAGCTCGCCGAGGTAGCTGGGATCATCGGCGCCGGGCTCCAGATAGATCAGGTCCAGGAGGGCCTTTTCCGGGGTCGCGACGAAAGCCTCCTGACCGGCCGCGACCGGGATCCTTCGATAGCCTGTCAGCAGGTCCGCCTGGATATGGCGAAAGTCATAGATTCCCAACGGGGTCCGCCAATTGCCGGGGCGACCGGTAGTGACGCTCGTCGTCACCGGCACGCCCTCGGGAATCAGGCCATAGTGGGAGAGGGCCGATTGCAGGCTCACGTACGAGCCTCGGACAAGATGGTTTGCCACGAGGAACGGGTGGGGATGCGTCTTCCGATAGGGCGGGGCAAGTGCATAGAGGCCGCGCCGCATTTGGAGGAGCTTCCCGGCATCCGCCCAGCGCGAGAGTTGGCGCTGCACGTCGGCCGGATCCACGTTTCCCGCCAGCAGGAGGCCGCTCTCGAAGAGAGGCTCTTCCCCAACCGCCTGGAGAAGCTCCTCGAATTTCATGGCGCCAAGATACCATTCGTGGCAAGTTACTGCAACCAATTGGGCGGCCCGGCCGCCCGCCACCTGGCATATTCTGGCCTCATGGAAGACCTCCTGGCAGCCCGGACGCAAATGGCTCTCTCCCTGATGTTCCACATCCTTTTCGCGATCGCCGGGATGGCCATGCCGGTGCTGATGGTGGTCTCGGAGGCCCTGTGGCTCCGCACCCGCGACGAGGTCTATCTCGACCTCACCCGCCGCTGGGCCAAGGGGACGGCGATCCTGTTCGCGGTCGGGGCGGTGTCGGGGACGGTCCTCTCGTTCGAGCTGGGACTGCTCTGGCCGGTGTTCATGGAGCACGCCGGTCCGATCATCGGGATGCCTTTTTCTCTGGAAGGGTTTGCCTTTTTCACCGAGGCGATCTTCCTCGGAATCTATCTCTACGGATGGGGCCGAGTGCCGCCGCGCGCCCATCTCCTCGCCGGGGTGGTGGTCGCGGTGAGCGGCGGCCTCTCGGCCGTCTTCGTGGTCGCCGCGAACGCCTGGATGAACACGCCCACCGGGTTCAAGCTCGAAGCCGGCCGGATGACCGACATCGATCCCGTGGCCGCAATGCTCAACCCCTCGGCGTTACCGCAGGCGCTTCACATGCTCCTCGCCGCCTATGCCGCCGTAGGGTTCGCCGTGGCGGGAATCCACGCCGCGGTGCTGCTGCGGCATCCGGAGCAGCGTTTCCATCGCGCCGCCCTCGGCATCGCCCTGCTCCTGGGCGGCCCGGCGGCACTGCTGCAACCGCTTTCCGGGGACATCCTGGCGCGCCGGGTGGCCGAGCTCCAGCCGGCCAAGCTGGCGGCGCTCGAAGGGCAGTTCGAAACGGAGAAGGGGGCGCCGCTGCGGATCGGCGGGCTGCCGGATCCAGATCGCCGCGTCACCCGCTGGGCGGTGGAGATCCCCTATGGCTTGAGCCTGCTCGCCTTCCACGATCCACAGGCCACGGTCGCCGGTCTCGAAGAGGTGCCACGGGAGCGCTGGCCGCCGGTGGTGATGGTCCATTTATCGTTTCAAATCATGGTGGCGTGCGGGATGGTCCTGGTCCTTCTCTCGCTGGCCGCGGCGTTTCTGGCCTGGCGGCGGCGCCGCGTACCGGACTCCCGCTGGTTCCTGCGCGCGCTTGTCTGGGCCTCGCCCCTCGGCGTGCTCGCGATCGAGACCGGCTGGCTGGTCACCGAGCTGGGGCGGCAGCCGTGGATCATCCAGGGCATCATGCTGACCCGCGAGGCGGTGACGCCGATGCCGGGCCTGGTGGTCCCTTTGATCACGATCACCCTCGTCTATCTCGCCCTCGGCGCGATCGTGATCTTTCTCTTGCGGCGGCACGTGATCTCGACGGTTCCCCGGGAGCGGCGGGCGTGACGGTCCTGGAGCTGACGGCGGCACTGGTAATCGTGATCGGTCTCAATTTGTACGCGCTATCGGCCGGCGCGGACTTCGGCGGCGGCGTCTGGGACCTGCTGGCGCGGGGCCCGCGGGCGGAGCGCCAGCGCGAGCTGATCGAGCATTCGATCGCGCCGATCTGGGAGGCGAACCACGTCTGGCTGATCCTGGTGATCGTGGTGCTCTTCACCGGATTTCCCCAAGCCTTTGCCCGCATCACGATATTCCTTCATATTCCCTTGCTCCTGATGCTCCTCGGGATCGTGGCGCGCGGCGCCGCGTTCAGCTTCCGGGCCTACGGCAATCCGGAAGGAGAGAGCCAGCGCGGCTGGGGCCGGGTCTTCGCGGTCGCCAGCCTGATCACGCCGGTCCTGCTCGGAATGGTGATCGGTGCCCTCGCCTCGGGCGAGCTGTCGCCCCGCCCCTCTTCGGCGGGCGCCTACCTCACATCCTGGACCGGGATCTTTCCCGTCGCCGTCGGGCTCTATGCTCTGGTGATGTTCGGATTTCTGGCCGCCGTCTATCTCTGTCGCGAGGCGGAGGAGACGGACCTGCGAGAGGACTTCCGGCGGCGGGCCCTGGCTGCTGAAATCGCGTTGGGAATCCTCGCCGCCGCCGTGCTGGCGGCGGCGGGCCGCGGCGCCCCGGAGATCCTTCACGACCTGACTCGAACTCCCGAGTCCTGGGCCCTGCACGGAATCACGGCGCTCTCCGCGTTGACGGTGCTCTGGGCCTTGTGGAACCGCCGCTACCGCCTGGCCCGAGGGGCGGCGGTGGTCCAGGTCTCCCTGATCCTGTGGGGCTGGGCCTTCTCGCAATATCCCTACCTGGTCAAGCCGGACCTCACCGTCGCCACCGCCGCGGCGCCGGAAGTGACCCTGGAGCTGTTGCTCGGCGCGCTGGCGGTGGGGCTGGTGGTGCTGCTGCCGTCGTTTTTATATCTGTTTCGGGTGTTCCGAAAGGTGGGAGAGAGGTAGCCACCGCCGTACGGACAACTTGTATTTCCGGTAGCTCTCTCCGAACTGCCGTTCCAGGGTGGGCTCTTCATACACGATCACGAACAGGTGCATCAGTGTGATGAAAAGGAGCCCGACGCCGACCGCGGCTGGAGAGCGAAGCATCAGGCCGGCCCCGACGATCACCGCGAGGGCGCCCAGGTACATCGGATTGCGAACGTAGGCGTACGGGCCGACCGCCACGAACTCGCGGGGAGCATCGAAGGGGGCCGGCGTGCCTTTTCCGCGGATCGTAAAAGTGGTGATGCACCAGAGAGCGATCACGGCGCCGCAGGCAGCCAGGATGAGCCCGGGAACCTGCAGCCAGGGCGGAATCTCGAGCGGAATGCGGCGATCGAAAGCCCGCGCGGCCGCTACGGCCCAGGCCCACAGGAACACGAAGCCACAAGAATAGATCGCTGAGCGGAGGACGGTGAACGACCGGGTCAATGTCGACTGTTCAACCATGGAACATTTCCTCCTGATAGAAATATGCTTGCATGTCTATGATTGATCTGAAATCTGGCGTGAGATATCCGTTCTCTTCGTGGCAGTGATCTGGACGAAGCCAACCTGAATCCCTCGCCATAACGGCGAGAAAAAGGAATGTTGGATTGGTCGCGCCCAGCGCAAGGAGAACACTCATGTCGAAGAAGATTTTTGCGGTCGCTCTCGTCCTGTCCGTCGCCATGGTTGCCGCCGCCGTCGCGGCTCCGAGCACCTTCCAGGGCACCTGCTCGAACATCGAATTCGCCTACAACGGCAGCCAGCAGCCGGTGCTGCAGGCCACCTGCCTGGCCGCCAACGGCTCGGCGGCTCCCTCGTCCCTGGTGCTCCAGGGGATCGGCAACAACAACGGTACACTGACTCAGGGCACGGGCGCGAGCACTTTCCAGAAGAGCTGCGGCAACATCCAGATCCAGGTCAGCGCCAACGGCCAGTCGGTCAGCCTGTCGGCTCTCTGCCGGACGAGCGGCGGCGCCTCGAATCCGACCAGCCTGCCGCTCAACGGCATCGGCAACAACAACGGCAAGCTGACCCAGAACTGATCCCGCCTTCTCCTTCCCACCACAGACCGGAGGCGCCCTTTTCCGGGTGCCTCCGGTCTGTCGTTCATGAAACGATCATGAAAACGCGGCCGATGAGGCTCTCCCCGTGGACAGTCGTGCTCCGTTGAAATAGGCTTCGGGTATGAGCCAGACCCGATTTCCCGACGATTTTCTCTGGGGTGCCGCGACCTCCGCGTATCAGATCGAAGGCTCGCCGTTGGCGGACGGCGCCGGGCCGAGCATCTGGCAACGTTTCTCGCACTCGCCCGGCTTGACGAAGAACGGCGAGACCGGCGACGTGGCCTGCGATCACTACCGGCGTTTCGAGGACGACGTTCGGCTCATGCGCGAGCTGGGGCTCAACGCCTACCGGTTCAGCGTGTCGTGGAGCCGCGTGCTGCCGAACGGGCGCGGCCGTGTCAACGAGGCCGGGCTCGACTTCTACCGCCGCTTGGTGGATGCCCTGCTCGCGAACGGCATCCGGCCCGCGGTCACCCTCTATCACTGGGATCTGCCGGAGGCGCTCGACAACTGCGGCGGCTGGCTCAATCCCGATGTGGCCGACTGGTTCGCGGAGTATGCGCGGGTGATGTACCGGGCCCTCGACGACCGCGTCGAGATGTGGGCCACGCTCAACGAGCCCTGGGTGGTCACCGACGGCGGTTATCTGCACGGCGCTCTCGCGCCCGGCCATCGCAACCTTTTCGAGGCGCCGATCGCGTCGCACCATCTGATGCTCTCGCACGCCGCCGCGGTCGAGGCGTACCGGGCGGACGGCCGTCACCGCATCGGCCTGGTGGTCAACATCGAGCCCAAATACCCGGCGTCCGACCGTCCCGAGGACGTCGCCGCCACGCGGCGGGCCGACGCCTACATGAACCGGCAATATCTCGACCCGGTATTCCTGGGGCGCTACCCCGAGGAGATGAGAGAGATTTTCGGCGAGGCGTGGCCGGACTTCCCGGACCACGAGCTGCGGCGCATCCGCCAGCCGATCGACTTTCTCGGGGTGAATTACTACACCCGGAGCGTGACGAAGGACGACCCCACGGCATTGCCGGTGCGGGCGGGACGGGTGATCCAGAAACAGCACGCGTATACGGAGACCGACTGGGAGGTCTATCCGCAGGGCCTGATGGACACGCTGGTCTGGGTGAAGGAGCGCTACGGCGACATTCCGCTTTATGTCACCGAGAACGGTGCCGCGTTTTACGATCCGCCGACCGCGCTGGCGGATCCGCACCCCGACCCGCTGCGGGTCGAGTATTTCCGCGAGCACCTGCGGGCCGTGCATCGGACGCGGGAGGCGGGGGTGGACGTGCGGGGCTATTTCGCCTGGTCGCTGCTCGACAACTACGAATGGAGCCTCGGGTATTCGAAACGTTTCGGGATCGTCCACGTGGATTTCGAGACGCAGAAGCGGACGCCCAAACAGAGCGCCCGGTTCTATTCCGAGGTGATCCGGACGCAGGGGGCGGCGCTCAGCGGGGAATGACCCGAGGAATGATCAGATCCGCCGGGAGGGTGTGGACCACCACCTCTCGGCCCTGCCACGACGCCACGATTCCTCCCGGCGGCATCCGGATCCCCTTTTCAATC
>DATAHG010000122.1:0-1619 GCA_036263295.1 Thermoanaerobaculia bacterium
GCCGGCGGGCGGTCCCCTCGTCCCCCTGCTTCAGAAGGGAGAGGACATCCGAGTCCACCAGCCGGTACCAGCGCTCGCGCCGGGTGCCGAAGTCGGGCACGGCCGCCGCGAGCCGGGCGCGGACCGCTCCGGCCAGGGCCAGGAAGCGGCCGTGCTCGTCCCCCAACATCCCCTCGAGCTTCTGACGCAGCCGGACCGCCAGGGCCGGGGCGTTGCCGCCGGTCGAGATCGCCACGGCGAGGTCCCCCCGCCGCACGATCGACGGGGCGATGAAATCGCAGTGTGGCGGATCGTCGATCGTATTGATCAGGATTCCGGACTCCCGCGCCTCGCGCCAGATCGCTCCGACCGTCTCCGGTTCCTGGCTGGACCCGAAGCAGACGATCCCCAGGACCGCGCCTTTCAGATCGCCCGGGAGGTACGTCCGCTGCCGCACCGCGATCCGCCCCTCTTCCGCAAGGTTTTCCAGCTCCGGCGAGAGCTCCGGCGCGATCACGGTGACCGCGGCTCCGGCGTGGAGCAGACCGGTCACTTTTTCCTCGGCCAGAGCACCGTTTCCCACCACCACGCACGCCCGGCCGCGCAGGTCCAGGAAGACGGGGTAGAACGGCACGGATCAGACCTCCAGGCTCTCCACGGAGACGCCGTGGCTGTCGATCACCAGCGCCAGCTTGCAGTGATCGGTCTGGATGCCGAGCTTGAAGACCCCCGGACCGTGCGGGGTGAAGACCAGGTTCTGGAGAACCTGCCCGTTCAGCTCCTGCACCGCCTGGTTGACCGCCTCCGTGGCCTGCCGGGCGGCGGACCCGCCGGGCGTGCGGTGGAACAGGCGGAGGAGGTCCCGCTCGCTCTCCGGACCGTGCCGCCAGCGCGCCCGGCCGGTCTGGAGGAGCATCTCCAGCAGCCCTTCGAGGGTGACGATGGCCCCTCCCGAGACCATGCCCACCGCCACGGCTTCGCCCAGGTCGCGGTAGCGGGCCCGCGCCGCCGGATCGCTCAGCGAGGCGACCAGCCCGCCGATCTCCTCCAGCAGCACCTCCCGGCTCGCCTCCTCGATCTTGAGACCTTCGATCACATCCCGCATCTCCAGGGTGCTCACGCGCGCGGCCTCCCGCCGAGGTGGACCAGGCCGGGCCGGAGGATCGCCTCGACCTCGTGCTCGAAGCCGCCGGTCTCGATCGGGCAGTGGATGCCGCACTCCTTGGGCGCGTTCTTTTCCCACCACCAGCGGCCGGCGCGCGGGTCTTCGCCTTGCGCGGTGGCGCGGGTGCAGGGGGCGCAGCCGATGCTGGTATAACCCTTTTCATAAAGCGGATGGACCGGCACGCCGTGCGCGCGGTTGTAGTCCAGCACCTCTTCGTGCGTCCAGTCGGCCAGCGGATTGATCTTGGCGAGGCCGCCGTGATCGTGATCGATCTCGATCTTCCGGATGTTCGCCCGGCTCGCCCACTGGTCGCGGCGCAGGCCGGTGATCCAGGCGTCCAGCCCTTCGAGCACGCCGCGGATCGGCTCGACCTTCCGCACGTTGCAGCAGAGCAGCCGCGCCTCGACCGAGTTTTGAAAGAGATTCGGACCGAAGCGCCGCACCATGCGCTCCACCTGCCCGGCGTCGGGGAAGC
>DATAHG010000123.1:0-9073 GCA_036263295.1 Thermoanaerobaculia bacterium
GGTACCTCGGCGCGGGCCTCGGCACGGATACGGTCGAAGAACGAGATCCAGCCCCGCCACATGTCCTCGGCGGCGCGGACGATCTGCGCCTCCTCGTCGGCGGTGAAGTTGGGCTCGAGCGCCTCGCTGGCCTGCTCGACGTGCTCGGGCTCCTGCTGGACATGGATGTCCACCCAGGGCAGCTCCTTGACGCCGCTCACGGCGCGGACCATCTGGCCGACGCCCGACACCATCGCGAGGTCGGCGACCTCGGTGCCGTAGACCGCGCCGAGGGCGCGCAGCGGGTTGTAGGAGGTCTCCTCATAGAGCTCCACCAGCTTGCGGGTCTCCTCGAAGGCCGGGGCCTGGGTGGTCGTCGCCTCGTCGAAGCCGGCGTCCGCCATCGTGGTGATGAAGAGCTTGCCGTGGGAGTTGTCCGGACGGCCCTCGCCCAGCTCCTGGTAGAGGATCTTCGAGAGCGCGGTCTGCATGTCGCGGTCCGGCAGGACCGAGATGCTGCGCGACAGGAACGTCGGGAAGTAGTCCAGCGGGTACCACCACTGGCCGAGCAGGGTGGCCACGGCCTCCTTGCTCACCGGCATGCCGGTGCGCACTTCCTTCAAGAACGGATGGTGGATCAGCTCCTTCCTGAGGGGGTGCTCGCTCAGCTTGTCTAACATCTCTTCGCTCCTTTCCGGCCCGGGGCTGCCCGATCGCCCGGCCGCTCCTGGATAAATGTACGGGGCCCTGCCCTGCGCGACCGCCCGGGCCAGGACCGCTCCTGTTCGTTTGCCTTCCGACCCTCGACGGGCGGACCTGTCCACCCGGCTTCTTCACTCCTATGGGTGCTTCAGAAGGCCCTGGCCGAGACGGGCGGGCGGAAGATCGACGAATGAGCTGAAAAGGAGCGGGATCAGCCGGGCTCCGCCCGCACGTCCATGTCGTCCCCGACCACCCCCTCGACATAGAGGAGCTTGACGGTGACGACCACCGCGGCGATCAGCGGCACGGCCACCAGCAGGCCGAGGAAGCCGAAGACCAGGGCCATCAACGCCTGGCCGATCAGGGTGAGCACCGGCGGCAGGTCGACCCCCTCCTTCATCAGGTAGGGGATGAGCAGGTGGTTCTCCAGGAACTGGATGGCGACGTAGACGGCGGCCACGATGAGCGCCTTCTGGGGGGAGTCGAGGAATCCCATGGCGACCGCCGGGATGCCGCTCAACAGGGGGCCGAGGTTGGGGATGAACTCGAGCAGGCCGGCGATGATCCCCAGCGAGACGGCCGCCTCCACCCCCAGCAGCAGCAGCGCGATGGTGGTGACCACCCCGATCACCGCCATGGCAATGAGCTGCGAGACGAGCCAGCGGCGCAGCACCATGCCGACCGCCGCCAGGACCTCGCCGGCCCGGCCGCGCGCCCGGTGCGGCACGAGGTGCAGCAGGCCTTTGCGGTAAAGCTCCGGATCCGCCGCGATGAAGATGGCGATGAAGGTGATGAGGAGCAGGCCGGCGAACACCGCCACGGTGGACGACAGGAACTGGAAGAAGTAGCGGCCGATCGCCCCGAGCTGGCGGGAGAGGGTGCCGCGCAGGTCGGACGCGCCGGCTTCCGGCTGCGGGGCCGGCGCGGCTTCGGCGGCCGCCGTCGACGGCGCCGACGCCCCGGCGGCCGGGGGCGGAGTGGCGCCAGCCGGCGGTGCGCCGGACGGCGGGGCGGCGGCCGCGCCGGCGTCGCCGATGCCCACCCCGGGCGCTCCTTCGAGGAGCTGCCCCACCATGCCGCCGCGGTGCTGGTCGAGCCAGGTGTCCGCCCGGTCCATGGCCTGCGGCAGGAGCTTGCGCAACTCGCCGAACTGGGTCTGGAGCGTCGGAGCCGACCAGGCGATGATCCCGCCGAGCGCGCCGTAGAAGGAGAAGACGATGAGGGCCGCGGCGACCCCGCGGGGGATCCGGAAGCGTTCCAGACGGTCGACGACCCGGGAGACGGCGAGGCCGAAGAGGATGCCGAGGAACGCGGTGAGGACGAGCGGATGGGCCAGCCAGAGCAGGCGCAGCGCCAGGTAGAGCCCCATCACCAGCGCGGCGGCGCGCAGGATGTCGATGCTCCGCCAGCCGTGCTCGCGTGGCGTGCGCTGGGCGGCGGGACGGGGCGGCAGGCTGGTGGGGGGCGGAGGCGTCCGGGGCATCTCCATGATGCCCCGGACAGGAAGCAAACGCGATGCCGGGCCGGCCTACTGGGCGGCGAGGCGGCGGGCGGAGATCCCGCGGTTGTCGCCGACGTAGCCCTCATAGGGCAGCAGGATCTCGCTGCCGGGGCCGGCCACCAGGGAGGTCCGGTAGTGCGCCGTCAGCGGGTTGCCGGAGAGCTTCACCTCGGCGGTGGACACCGCGCCCACGCCGTCGATCTCGACGCCGAAGATGCCGAGCGGGAAGATGCTCTTCCAGTCCATCCAGGCCACCAGGAAGCGTCCGCCGGAGGTCGCCACCACCGAGGGGGAGATGTGGGCCTCGCCCACGCCGTTGCCCTCGCTGACCCGGAACTGCGAGCCGACCCGGTTGCCGGCGCGGCCGATGAACTGGCCGAAGATGCGGGAGTGGGTGACCGGCCCGAACTGTCCCTGCCAGACCACCAGGAAGTCGGAGCCGTCGGCGGTGACCGCCGGCCGGCGCTGCTCCCCGGCGGTCTCGGTGTTGATCCGGAAGTCGGAGCCGACCGGGCTGAAGTCGCGGTCGAAGAGGCGGGCCGCGATCCCCTGGCCGCTGCCGTCGCCGCAGCAGCTCTCCCAGGTGATCAGCACTTCGCCCTGGTTGTTCGCCGCCAGGGCGGCGTTCTGCACCTTGCGGCCGCCCTGGGCGTTGACCTTGATCTCTTCGCCGAGGAGCTGGCCGGTGCGGCTGACCACCCGGGCGTAGAGGCCGGCGCTCTCCCAGGTCACGGCCACGCGGCCGCCCTGCAGCACCACGGTCTTGGGACGGGCCTGGTCGCCGGCGCTCGCGGCGTTCACCCGGAAGGCGGCGCCCACGGCGCGGCCGTCCGTGCCGAAGCGCTGGCCGTAGACGTCACGGTCGAGCACGGTGCGGGTCTCGGCGAAGAAGTCGGTGCGCAGGTGCGCCTTCTCCTCGGTCCAGAACAGGAGGAACTCGCCGGAGGGGAGGAGGGCCAGGGCGGGGTCCTTGCGGACCGTGACGTCCCCCTCGGAGGGGACGCTGGTCAGCACCTGGTTGGCCACCAGCCCCATCTCGGCGGAGAGCGGCGAGCCGTCGCGGTCGAAGAAGCGCCCGCGCAAGCCGTTTTTGTCATTTTCCCATACGACGAGGTAGCGGCCGGAAGAGTGAAAGGCGGCGACGGGGTTGCGCTGCTTGGATTCGGAGTTGGTGTTGACGCGGATGTCATCCCCGACGGTGACGGGCGCGCTCCAGACGGGAGCGGCCACCGACAGCGACATCAGGGCCACGGCGGTCAGCCAAAGCGACGGCTTCGATCTCATACTCTCCTCCAGTGTGACGGCAGGCGGTGTACAGACGATCCAATCCCTGGGTCCATCGTATGGCGAGACGGCATAACGAGTCAACCTCTCCGCGCGCCTTTTTCCGGGATCCGCATACCCGGATCCTGGTACTGGCCTGCGCTCTCCATCTGGCCTTCCTGGCGGCCTTCCTGGTCTATCCGGACTTCAATCTGGACTATCCCTTCCTGGACGAGGACTCCGCCGACTGGATCTCCAACGGGCTCCATCTCGCCGGCCACGACGTGCGTTTCACGGGCCGGGCGCCGCTGCTGCCCCTCCTCATCGCCCTGCTGGACCGCCTGGGCTTCCTCTCCTGGCTGCCGGTCCTGACCGCCGCCCTGTATGACATCACGGTGCTCGCCTTCCATGGGCTCGCGGCCCGGCTCGTGCCCCGGCGTGCCGCGTTCGCCGTGGCGCTGGCCCTGCTGGCGGGCTTTTCCCTTCAGGGGCTGGCGATCCAGGGGATGGCGGACGCCCCGGCCGCCTGCCTGCTGTTCCTGAGCGTCTGCGCCTTCGCGGCGGCCGACGACCGGCCGTGGCTCTACGGCGCCAGCGGGCTGCTGGCCGGGCTCGCCGCCCTGACTCAGCCGGCGCCCGTGCTGTGGGCGCCGGCCGCGGCCCTGACCGTCCTCGTCTGCCGGCGGCGGGACCTGCGGACCGCGGCGCTGTGGAGCGGGTTCCTGCTGTTCGCCGGGGTGCTGGCCCTGGGGCAGGGGATCCATTCTTCCCAGAGCGGCACCGCGACGATCTTCCCGGCCCGGCAGTGGGCGCTCTTCCGGCTGCACGGCGGCTCGTCGCTCTTCTACCTCTACGCCTTCGCCTCGCTGCTGGGGATTCCCGCCCTGCTCCTCCTGGGACCGGGACTGCTCGTCACGGCTCGCAAGGCGCTCTCCCGCAGCGCTCCCCACCTGCTGAGCCTGGCCCTGCTCGGCGGCCTGCTCGCCTTCTTCGGCCTGCTCTACGACTTCAACGCCAAGCGCTTCCTGGTCTACTCGGCGTTCCCGGCGGCGCTGTTGATCGCCGAAGCCCTGGCGCGGCTCCCGGCGCGGGCCTCCGGCGTCGCCGCGGCGCTCCTGGTGGTGGGAGCGGCCCTGCCGCTCCCCGGCTTCGGCAACGACCCGGCCTGGGTCGGAGTCTGGCCGCTCCCTCCGGTCTACGCCGAGGCGACCTTCACCTCCTCCCCTACCGGCAGCCCGGAGCTGAAGGCCGGCGATATCCGCCTCGGTCGGCTCGTGCGCCTGCCCGTGGAGAGCCTGGTCCGGCTCAGCCTCCCCGGGCGCATCTGGCAGGCCCGGGCCCAGCGGGAGGCACGGCCGCCGGAGCCGCGGCTCGATCCCCGCCTCTTTGCCGCGGACCACTCGGCGCTCTATCTCTTCGAGCGCGAGTCTGATGGCGGCGGACGCCACCGGACCCTCTCCCGGCTCTCAAACGCCCTGCTCAAACCGGCGAAGTTCGTGCCGGCCGCCGCCTTCGAGCGCGACTGGCCCTATCTGCGGATCTCCGAGGTCGGATTCCAGACCCGGGACTACGCGGTCTTCCGCGCCCGCCTGCCGGAGACCGCCGGCACCTGGCTGCTGGTGGCTCCCGGCGGTAGCGGGGTCGAGCGGCGCCTGCGCGCCCTGGCCTCGGGCTCACCCAGGCCCGTGCCCGACCCGGCGGGCTGGAGGCAGGGACGCCGCCGGGCGGAGGAGATCCTGCGCTATCTAAGGGGCAACGACACCTACCTGGCGGTCGCGGCGGGCGACGGAGACTCGGATCCCTCGCGGCTCTACCTGCCCTTCCTCTGCGAGTCTCCGGAGGTCATCGTCAACGAGCCCGGGCGGGGGCCGGAGCTCCTCCGCTTCCTGGCGGATGCCCCGATCCTGGACGAGAGGCGCTTCGGCGCGGTCCAGGTCAAGAAGATCCGGCTGTTCGGCCGCGAGTCGGGGCTGGTCTCGTACCTGCCCTAGCCCAGGAAGAGCAGGGCGGCGCCGCTGACCGCGACGAGCGCGCCCAGGATGCCACCGAGCCCCACCCGCTCGCCGCGGATCAGAACCACCAGCGGGATGATCAGGACCGGCGTGAGCGCCATCAGGCTCGCCGCCACTCCGGCGACCGTGGCGCGCACGGCCATCAGAGAGAGGGAGACGCCGAGGAACGGTCCGAAGAAGGCGCCGAGGGTGGCGAAGCCAATGGCGCGGACGTCCCGCACCGCCGCCGGCACCCGCGGCCACCAGCGCAGGAGGACGAACAGCAGGGAGAAGCCGGCGATGCCGGCGAGGACCCGCACCTGGGTGGCCGCGAAGGCGTTGTAACCGCCGATCCCGATCTTCGAGAGGACCAGCCCGACCGCCTGGCCCAGGGCGCCGCCGAAGCCGAGAGCCAGCCCCCGCGGGGTGGCGTGGCCTTCGATCGCGGCCGCCCCGGGCCGGGGGCGGCGCTCCAGGACCGCCCAGCCGATGCCGCCGACCGTGAGAGTCATGCCGAGGAGGTCGCGCGGCGCCAGCACCTCCCCCAGGGCCAGCCAGCCGATCACCGCCGTGATCGGCGGCACCAGGGCCATCATCAGGGTGGAGAGCCGGGGCCCCAGCTCCAGGTAGGACTTGTAGAGGCAGAAGTCGCCGAACACGAAGCCGGCGAGCCCCGAGACCCCGAGCCAGACCCAGGCGTGCCGCGAGGCGTCGAGCGGCAGGGCGAGGCCGCGCGACAGCCACCCCGCCACGGCGAGAAAACCGAAGGCGATGACCAGCCGGACGAGGTTGAGGGTGAGGGCGCCGATGCGCCGCCCGGCCGCCTCGAAGGCGAGGGCGGTGATCGCCCAGCAGCTCGCGGCGCCGACCGCGGCGAGAGGTCCGACCGGGGAGGGCATGGCGCGGCAGCTTACCCGAAAAGCCCGTGGACGAAGCGCGCCACCTCCTCCACCGCCTCGGCGACGTTCCCGGCCTCGGTCCGCCCGGTGCTCGCGCGCGGCTTGAAGGAGTGGTCGCCGTCCTCGCTCCAGAACAGCCGGATGCCCGGGGAGAGGCGGTACCCCTCGACCTCCTCGCGGGAGCCGAACGGGTCGCGGGTGCCCTGGACGATCAACGCCGGGGTGCGCAGGTTCTCCAGGTGGGCGACGCGCAGTTGGCGGGGCTTGCCGGGCGGGTGGAAGGGGTAACCGAGGCAGACCAGCCCGCGCGCCTCCGCCTCGTCGGCCACCATGCTGGCGAACCGGCCGCCCATCGACTTGCCGCCGATCACCAGGTCCTTGCCGCCGCCCAGAGCCGCGATCACGTCGAGCCAGGTCTGGCGCAGCACCGGCTCGCGGTCCGGCGGCCGGCGCCGTCCCCCCTCCCGCCGCGCCCGCATGTAGGGGAACTCGAAACGCGCCACCCGCACCCCCCGCTCCCCCAGCCCCCGGGCGACCGCCTCCATGGAGGCCGAATCCATCGGCGCCCCGGCGCCATGCGCCAGGGCGAGCACCGGGCCGTCTTCCGGACCGTTGTAAAGCAGGTCGAGCTCACTCATCAGATCTCCTCTCAATTGACACGCCCGGGCGCTCCGGGTAGCCTCCTATCAGGCTTTTTCAATTCTTCGATCCAACCCCGAAAGCGCGGGAGGCCTCCGCTTGATTCCGACACCCGAGCGCCTGGACGAGCTGGCAACGCAACGGGAGGGGACTCTCCAGAGTACCCCCTTCGCCGTCCTGCTGTTCGCGCACGCGGCGCAACGCAAGACGCTCGTCATCGAGCTGAAGCGCCGCCAGCTCTGGAAGAAGATCGTCCTCGAAAACGGCGTGCCGGTCGATTGCCGGTCGAACCTCGCCCACGAGACGCTCGGCCGCTACATGGTGACCGAAGGCAAGCTCTCGGAGGAAGACTTCAACACCTATCTGGGCCGCTCGGCCGCCCACGGCGTGCCGCTCGGCGAGGTCCTCCTGGAGCAGGGGGTGGTCTCGGCGGTCGAGCTGTTCAAGCTCCTCCAGGCCAATCTCGGCAAGAAGCTCCTCGACCTCTTCACCTGGCAGGAGGGGGACTTCCGCACTCTTCCCGAGGTGCCGGACGTCGATTCGTCGCTCAAGGTGAGGGTGCCGCAGCTCATCCTCACCGGCATTACCAAGCTCGCCCCCCAGGAGCAGGTGGACATGGCGGTCGGCCCGCTGGTCGGCCAGAAGCTGGTCCTCCATCCGTCGCCGTTCTATTCGCTCGACGACATCCGCCTCAACGCCAGCCAGAGCAAGCTGGCCGAGGCGATCCGGCCGGGGCGCCGCATGGGCGAGCTGGCCGAGGCCACCGGCCTGCCGTTCGACGAGATCACCCGGCTGCTCTACGCCCTCTGCGTCCTCGGCGTGGTGGTGCCGGCGGACGCCCTGCCCAAGGGGGTGCAGCCGGCCACGGTGGTGCCGCCGCCGCGCCCCTTCCTGACCGAGACCGGGGCGATCGGGATCCCGGTGATTCCGGCGGCCGTGGCGACCTCGGCGACCCCGGCAATCACCCCGGTCGCGCCGGCCGCATCCGCTCCAGCCCCGCCGGCCTCGCCGGCCGTCTCCGCCGCCGACCTGGAGCGGCGCCGCAACGAGATCATGCAGGCCTACCTTTCCTATCGCCGGCAGGACTCCTTCGACCTGCTCGGGTTGCCCGAGCAGGCGCCCGTCCCCGCCATCGAGGCGCGCTTCCTGGAGTTCGCCCGCAAGTTCGCCCCCTGGACGCTCGACCACCCCGATCTCCAGGCCATGGAGGAGCGCGCCCGCGACCTCTTCCTGGCCGGTGCCCGCGCCTTCGGCGAGCTGTCCGACACCGAGCAGCGCAACACCCTGCTCTTCCGCCGCAAGACTCTGCGCGACGAGCGCGCCCGCCGCCCCGCCGCGGATTCCTTCGCGATCAAGACCGACCTGCTGGACTCCGAGCTGCAGTTCAAGAAGGGCCTCGCCCTCCTCCAGGCCGGCAAGTACCGCGACGCCGAGATGCTGCTGGAGTTCGCCGCCGACTGCGATCCCACCAACAGCCTCTACGCCGCGGAGCTGGCGCACTGCCGGGTCCTCAACAATCCGGGCTCGGCGAGCACCGCCAAGCGGGCCCTGCGGGATCTCGAAGAGACCTTGCGCCGCGATCCCAACTGCGGCCTCGCCGCCCTCTATGCCGGCGAGATCGCGGGCGAGATCGGCGACCGCGACGGCGCCGAGACCCACCTGCGGCGGGCCATCAAGCTGATGAGCCCCGACCGCCGGCCGATCGAAGCGCTCAAGGCTCTGTCTCAGAAGCGCTGATTTGCATCAGAACAGCTCCTCCCGGACCCGGGCAGAGTTGTTTTGATGCAGGTCAGCCTTGCTGGGCAGCAGAGCACCTTTCGCCGGCTACCGGGAAGGTTTGTCCGGCGACAGAAAACCCTTTGCCAGGACCCGGTAAGACCTTGTCGGCTGCCGGGAAGGTCTCGCCGGTTGCCCGTCAACGTTTGCCGGCTCCTCGGAAGAGTTGTTCTGCTGCAAATCAACAGGTGCCGGCTACCCGGCAAGCTTCGCGGGGAGCCGGCGAAAGGATTTTTGATGCAGAACCACTTTTGCAGGCCTCCCGCATGACTTGCCGGGTCTCCGGCAGGAGCTGTCCGGGTCCCCGCGAAGGCTGACGAGGT
>DATAHG010000124.1:0-2893 GCA_036263295.1 Thermoanaerobaculia bacterium
GCCGCGCCGGGCGGCGTCCTCCAGCAGGGCCTCCAGGGCGTAGGAGTTGTTGTAGACCCCGCCGAACACCGCGATCCGGGAGAACGGTCCCTCGGCCGGTGCGGGGTCCGGCGCCGCGGCCTGGAACACCGCGGCCTGGAACGCGGCCACGGCCGCGGCGCGCTCGTCGGGCGACAGGTGCCGGCCGGCGCGGGCCGCGGCGGCGCGGAACTCTCCGAGCGGGACCAGCCTCTCCCCCCAGGTGGCGAGCCCCCGGTGCGCGGTCAGGCGCTCCCGCTCGCGCGCCTTGCGCTCTTCCGGATCCTCAGGCAGGCGGTTCGACATCGGGCGGCTCTCTCAGGCTCAGGTCCGGCAGCTCACGCCGTAGACGTGGCAGGTCCAGCAGGCCGGGTGCTCCAGGGGGAAGCCGCCGAGCGCGTCCGCCAGGGTCTCCCCCATTTTCGCGGCGGGCTCGTTGACCAGGATCGGGCAGACCCACACCCCCTCCGCGGTCGCCATGCGGCAGGAGTTGCACTGCAGGTGGTCCCAGCCCCCCTCGGTCACCTCCCCTTCGCGCAGACGCTGCCACTCCTCGTAGGCGCCGCCGCGCTCGGCCTCGGCGCCGATGTGGAAGACCGGCAGGATCTTGAGCCGGGGCTTGGCCACCCCCATCGCCCGCAGCAGCTCGAAGAAGCGCTCCTTGCCGGAGTCGGTGGCCGCCTCGCGGCAGACCTCGGTCACCGTGATCACCGGGTTGAGCCCGGCCTCGTGGAGGTTGCGAATGCCGGCGAGGATCCGCTCGAACGTCCCCTCGCCGCGGATCGGGTCGTTGCTTGCGGCGTCGTAGCCGTCCATCGAGACCCGGAAATCCAGCGAATAGTCCGAGGCGTCGGCCAGCGCCTTCAGGTGGGCGGAGCGCGCCGGATCGAGCAGCAGGCCGTTGGTCAGCACCGTGGCCGGCGCGACCGCCAGGGCCGCCGCCAGGATCGCCTCCATCTCCGGGTTGAGGAACGGCTCGCCGCCGGTGAAGTAGATCTCCCTGACCCCCAACCCGGCTGCGTCGGCGAGGTGGCGCCGGACCTCCTCCAGGCCCATCATCGCGTGGGTGTGATTGCTCGGCGAGCACGACACGAAGCAGTGCGTGCAGGCCAGGTTGCAGAGGGTGCCGGCGACCTGGAACCAGAGGGTGTCGAGCGCGCGCAACTCAACCCGCGGAGCGTTCTGGAGGGCGTTTTCTCGCGGGGTGGAGCGGGCTGCTTCGAAGACACTCATGGGGAACCCGTATCTTAGTACGGGGACGGCGGCGGGATCGGATGGCTCTACAGAGCTTGAGTTATGATCGAGATCCCTTGAGACGCTTCCTGCTCCTCGCGATCCCCCTCCTCGTGCTCACCATGGCCCTGTTTCACTTCGTCCAGGAGATGGCGGGGACGGCGCCGGACGCGGTCCGCCTGGCGCGCGGCGCGGGGATCACCCTGCCCGGCTGGGTGATGCTCGGAACCTGGTGCCTGGAGGCCATGGGTCTGACGGCCCTGTTCCTGCTGATCTATCGGCGTGAGAGCCCGGAAGGCAGAGGCGGCTGGCTGGCCGGCATCCTCACCGGCTGGATCGCCTGGGTCTTCCGCGGTCCCCTCCTCGTGGTGGCCGCGGTCGGGCTCGGCGGCCTGCCGGCCGGACCCTGGTGGTCGCTGGCCTTCTCCTGGTGGATCCTCTACACCGTCTGCGGCGTAGTCCTCGCCGGCCTCTCCGGCCTGCTGCCCTAGCCTCCCTACAAAAGCGGCGTGACGAAGTAGAAGTCCGTCGCGACGGAAGACTTGTACGACGTGACGAAGTGGAAGTCCGTTGTGACGGAAGACTTGCACGACGTGACGAAGGGGAAGTCTGTTGCGACGGAAGACTTGTGCGACGTGACGAAGGGGAAGTCTGTTGCGACGGAAGACTTGTACGACGTAACGAAGTGAAAGTCTGTTGCGACGGAAGTGTTGTGCGACGTGGCGGAGTGGAAGTCTGTTGCGACGGAAGAGTTGTACGACGTAACGAAATGGAAGTCTGTTGCGACGGAGGACTTGCACTCCGTGACGAAGTAGAAGTCTGTTGTGACGGAAGACTTCCCCGTCGTCACGAAATTCCGAGATGTCGTCACGCTTTGGGTGTTCCGACAGGAGAGATGGCCCGGCAAACCGCCTGTGCTACGCTCTGCCGGAAGTCGCAGGGCCTCACCTGGAAGGGGCTTGAGCAGGCCAATTGAAGATCGCTGCCGTCGGGAGAGCGCTCCCCCCCCACTACTACGACCAGGCCACGCTCCTGCAGGCCCTGGAGCGCCGTTGGGCCGGCCGCTTCTTCAACCCCGAGCGGCTGGAGCGGCTGCACAAGAACGTCCTGGTCGGCGGCCGCCACCTCGCCATCCCGATCGAAGAATACGAGCAGCTCACCACCTGGGGACGCGCCAACGACGCCTGGATCCGCGTGGCCCAGGAGGTCGGCGGCGCCGCCGTGCTCGACGCCCTCGCCGGCGCCGGCCTCGCCCCCGAGGATGTAGACAGCCTTTTCTTTGTCACCGTGACCGGGGTCGCGACCCCCTCGATCGACGCCCGGCTGATCAACCGGCTGGGCCTGTCGCCGCGGCTCAAGCGAGTCCCCATCTTCGGCCTCGGCTGCGTGGCCGGCGCCGCCGGCATCTCCCGTGCCGCCGACTATGTGCGCGCCTTTCCGGACCAGGTCGCCGTTCTCCTCTCGGTCGAGCTCTGCTCCCTGACCCTCCAGGAGGAGGACCTCTCGATCCCCAACCTGATCGCCTCCGGCCTGTTCGGCGACGGCGCCGCCGCCGCCGTCGTGGTCGGGGCCGAGCGCCAGCTTCAGGGAGCCGCCGGGCCGCGCATCGTCGCCACCCGCTCGATCTTCTACCCCGACTCCG
>DATAHG010000125.1:0-3982 GCA_036263295.1 Thermoanaerobaculia bacterium
CCTCGCCAAACCTCTGGCACCACATAACTTGTTGCCTGAGGGACGGCCCTTTGGACGAGGAGAGCTAGCACCTTGCCCCCAACCACCACATCGGTTGAGATCTTCGGTGCGGTCTACCATGTCCGTGGAGACGACGAAAGCGGGCGTGTTCAGGGCCTCGCCGATCTCGTAGACCGCAAAATGCGGGAAATCGCCCAGCACATCACCTCGGGCGACACGACGCGGATCGCGATCCTGGCAGCCCTTAATCTGGCCGACGAGCTGTTCCGACTTCAGCAGGCACAGGAAGAGGAGCGGGTCGAGATCAGGGAGAAGATGGCGGCGCTGACCGAGGAATTAACTCGGGCCCTCGAAGGTTGAAGGGGTGGCAGCAATGCCAACTGGATATAGAAAGCAGTTCGCATCCCCTGCGTGGTTCGTGATGGGTTACACGATTGTAGAACCAACTCTCTTTCCACGGGAGTCTTTCACCCAGGGCGCCTGTGCCAGCCCCGCTCGTACGGGGACGCTAACGGCTCTTGGAGCGGACACCCACCTGGTGCGTTTCAGGTTCTAAACGCCGACCCACACGGCTGCGCGGGGGGTGTTTTTTTCTTCCTCTCTCACTAGAGAGATCTTTCCCGATCCGGTCCCGGACCCGCCCCTGTCCCCGCGGGAGCAGAGGGTAACCGGTGGAAACCGTTCAGATCATCATCCTTTCCGTTGCCATTGTCTTTGGCGCGGTCATCGTCCCGCTCGTCTGGTGGTTCTCGGTCCGGCGGGAAGCGCAGCGTCTGCTCGCGCAGGCTCAGCAGGACGCGCAGAAGGTCGCCGAAGACTCCCAGCGGCAGAGCGAGTCCCGCCTCAAAGAGGCGGAGATCGCCGCGCGCGAAAAGCTGCTCCAGGCCCGCAGTGAGTTCGAGAAGGTGTCGCGCACCCGGCGCACCGAGCTCGAGACGCTGGAGCGCCGCCTCACCCAGAAAGAAGACAACCTCGACCGGCGCAGCGAAGAGATCGCCCGCCGCGAGAAGGATTTGAACCAGCAGGACCGTTCGCTCTCCGGCCGCGAGAAGGAGCTCGGGAAGAAGGAAACCGAGCTCGACCGCATGGTCGCGGAGCAGCGCGAACGGCTGGAGCACATCGCCGGCCTCACCGCCCAGCAGGCGCGCGAGGAGCTGGTGCGGGTGATGGAGGACGAGGCCCGCATCGAGGCGGCCCATCTCGTCAAGCGCCTGGAGGACGAGGCGCGCGAGCAGGCCCAGAAGCAGGCTCAGCGCATCATCGGCATGGCGGTCCAGCGCTCGGCGTCGGACTACGTCTCGGAGGCCACCGTCTCGGTGGTCATGCTCCCCAATGAAGAGATGAAGGGGCGGATCATCGGCCGCGAGGGGCGCAACATCCGCGCCCTGGAGATGGCGACCGGGGTGGACCTCATCGTCGACGACACGCCGGAGGCGGTCATCCTCTCGGGCTTCGATCCGTTCCGCCGCGAGGTGGCCCGGGTCGCCCTGGAGCGCCTGATCACCGACGGGCGGATCCACCCGGCCCGTATCGAAGAGGTGGTCGAGAAGGTCAAGGCGGAGTTCGACCAGAAGGTTCTGCAGGAGGGCGAAGCGTCCCTGCTGGAGCTCGGCATCGCGAGCATGCATCCGGAGCTGGTCCGCCTGCTCGGCCGCCTGCGTTACCGCACCTCCTACGGCCAGAACGTCCTGCACCACAGCAAAGAGGTGGCGTTCCTGGCCGGCACCATGGCGGCCGAGCTCAAGGCCAACGTCGCGGTGGCTCGCCGCGCCGGCCTGGTTCACGACATCGGCAAGGCCATCGACCGTGAGATGGACGGCACCCACCTGCAGATCGGCATCGACCTGCTGCGCAAGTATGGCGAGACCGAAGAGGTGGTGCACGGCATGGCCTGCCACCACGGCGACTACGACCCGCAGACCGTCGAGGCGGTGCTGGTGACGGCGGCCGACGCGCTGTCGGCGGCCCGTCCCGGCGCCCGGCGCGAGATCCTGGAGACCTACGTCAAGCGCCTGGAGAAGCTGGAGGAGATCGCCTCGGGCTTCAAGGGGGTGCAGAAGACGTTCGCCATCCAGGCCGGCCGCGAGATCCGCATCATCGTGGACAGCGGCAAGCTGAGCGACGAGCAGGCCCTCTGGCTGTCGAAGGACATCGCGCGCAAGGTCGAAGCGGAGCTGACCTATCCCGGCCAGATCAAGGTCACGGTCATCCGCGAGACCCGCTCGGTGGAGTTCGCCCGCTGATGCGGCTGCTGTTCGTCGGCGACGTCATCGGTAAGCCGGGAAGGCGGGCGGTCCAGAACCTCCTGCCGGGCCTGGTGGACCGCCACCGCGCCGACTACGTGATCGTCAACGTCGAGAATTCGGCCGGCGGCTTCGGGGTGACCCCCGAGGTGCTGAACGAGTTCCGCGACCTGCCGATCGACTGCTTCACGACCGGCAACCACGTCTGGGACAAGAAAGAGGTCTTCGAGCTCCTGGACCGCGAGGCCCGCCTGCTGCGGCCGGCCAACTACCCCGACGGCAACCCCGGCCACGGTATCTATGTGGGCGAGACCGCCGCCGGCATCCAGGTCGCCACGCTCAACCTCGAAGGCCGGGTGTTCATGCACAGCCTGGACTCGCCTTTCCTGGTGGCCGACCGGCTGCTGGAGGGTCTCGACCGCAAGCAGGTCAAGGTGGTCTTCGTGGACTTCCACGCCGAGGCGACCAGCGAGAAGCAGGCCCTCGGCTTCTATCTCGACGGCCGGGTGAGCGCGGTGGTCGGCACCCACACCCATGTCCCCACCGCCGACGAGCGCATCCTCCCCAATGGCACCGCCTTCCAGACCGACACCGGCATGACCGGCCCCTATGAATCCATCATCGGCATGCGGGCCGACAAGGTGATCCGCCGCTTCCTGATGCAGACCCCGGCGTCCTTCGAGGTCGCCAAACGCGACGTTCGCCTCGCCGGCGCCGTAATTGACGTCGACGAGGCGACCGGCAAGGCGCGCTCGATCGAGCGCCTTCTGGTTTCAGACAGCGCGGGTTGAGAGGCTCGGGGGTCGTTCGAGGTCAGTTCGCGGCGGGCCAGCGGATAAAGTAGCCGTCCATCCAGGCGATGTCCTCGCCTGTCCGGGAGACCGGGAAGCCCCCGATGTCATAGGAAGTGGAGGAGAACTCGCCGTCCTGGCCGGCAGTGCGCACGGCGATGAGCTGCGGCGCGTTGGGGTCGGTGGTGTTCAGCCGGTACTCGTAGGGGTTGCCCCAGGGATCCTGCTCGGGGACCGTCTGGATGTACTTCGGCACCAGGATCTTGCGCAGGTCGGCGGTCGAGATCACCGGGATGTTGGCGAGATCGACCGGTTTGCCCTCCTTGGCGAGCTTCTCGGCGGCCTTCTTGGCCTCGGCGCTACGGCGCGGCTCGACTTCCGCCTTGTACCAGGCCCAGGTGGCGGTGCCGACGCTGCGCAGGTCAGAGACGGCCTTCTTGACGTTCTGGGTGTCGCCTGCCGAAGGGGCGGAGGGCGCCGCACCCAGCAACAGCGGCGCGACGAGGGTGAAGAGGAGCAGGACGGTGGTGGCGAAGAGGCGGTTCTGGCTCATTTCGTTTCTCCTGTAGAAGCGGACAGGAGGAGTGTACTACTACACCAATACAGTGTGTCAATAGGGTGATACACCGAATGTCGCCGTTTGGGCCCAAGGAACGGGTCGCGGCCTCCGTCGTCCGGGGTTGAAACCCCGGCCTACTGGGATTCAGCCCCTACCGGGGCTGGGTTTGTTTGCCCGGGTAACACACGCCCCGGAGGGGCGAAATCTCGGTAGGCCGGGGTTTCAACCCCGGCCAGGGCTATCTGGCTGCATCAAAAGGAAAAACCCTGCCGCGGCAGGGTTTCATCCAAACGGAGCGGAGAGGGGACGATCAGCCGTTGCTGGCGCCCGTCTCGGCGGCGGCGGGCTGAGCCTCACCCTCGGCCTTCGGGATGTTGATCGGCTCGTAG
>DATAHG010000126.1:0-2372 GCA_036263295.1 Thermoanaerobaculia bacterium
GAAGGAACGGTCCACCCGGAAGCCACGCAACGAATCGTTGATCTCCGCCGGGGCGAAACGCGGGCTGGGGCGGTCCGTCGGGGTGCGCCGCTCATAGGCGAGCGTCTCCTCGTCGACGATCCGGAAGCGGTAGGGCTGGGCCGGCACCTGCTTGAGGATCGAGACCAGGGCGAAGAGGAAGGCCCCCGGCCGGCAGACGCGCCGCAGCTCCGCCGCCAGGAAGACCAGCTCCTTGCGTTGCAGGTAGTTGAAGAGATCCCAGGCGAGGACCACGTCGAAGCGGACGTCGTCCGGGAGGTTCAGGAAGTCGGCGAAGAACTCCGGCCCGGCGATGCCTCCCTCCCCCGAATTCGAGCGCGAGGAGAGGGCCGAGTAGAGATCCTCGATATAAAGCTTGCAGCCGTAACTCGACAGGAACTCGACGTTCGAGCCGACGGCGGAGCCGAGATCCAGGACCTGCAGCTTCCGCCCCTTCCGAAACTCTTCGAAGAGCGCCGACAGGGCCAGAGACCGGTGGGTCTGCCCATCGGCCTCGGTCTGCGTCGCTCCGGACTCCTTGCGGGGTCCGGCCCCGCGGGAAAACCAGCCCATTAAACGGCCGGCGCCTTCCCGGCCGCGGCCGGAGCCGGGGCCTCCTCCCGCTTGTCCTTCTCAGGCTGGGGAGCGGAGTTGTGGCGGCCCGAATCTTTCGGTTCCATGTCGATGCTTCCCTTGAAGCGGGATCCGTCTTCCAGCGTCACACGCGGCGACGAGATGTTGCCCCGCAGCCCTCCCGATTGACGCAGGACGGCCGCTTCCTGGGCGAACACATTGCCGTCGACCTCGCCCTCGACCGTGACCATGCGGCCGAAGATGTCGGCCTTCACCCGGCCGCTCTTGCCCACCGTCACATTGTTCTGCTTGAGATCGACCTTGCCTTCGACCTTGCCTTCGATCACCAGATCCTCGTCTCCGGTCAGATCCCCCTTGATGAAAATCGAGGGGCCGATCGTGGCGCGGTCGCCGCGGCGCGGCTCCGGCGCTGCCGGAGCGGCCGCCGCCGGACGCGCCGGGGCCGGGGACGGATCAGAATGACCAGGCTGGTCTTCACTCTTTTTCCACACCATGGAGACTCTCCTTCCCAACGAGCTTGTGGATAGCCAGCAGACTAGGGGCGGAAACCCGAGAAGTCAAGGATAAAATAGATCTTTCTCTATCAATTCCGCCAGGTAAATCGTACAACGGCGGGAGAGAGGGAAATCAGCCCGGACCGGCAACAGAGCCGGTCCGAGCCATCGGTTTCCGACGGCCGGATCAGCCGACCAGGCGGGCGTTGAGCGTGATCTCGGTGGCGGCCAGGGCCTGCGACAACGGGCAGCCCTCCTTGGCCTTGCGGGCCTGCTCCTGGAAGGCCGCGTCGTCGAGCCCGGGCACCGTGGACTCGTTGTCCAGCTCGATGCGGGTGATCTTGAACCCCTCGCCGACTTTCTCCAGGTGGACCTTGGCGCTGGTCGCCACCCGCGTCGGGGTGTGCCCCGCCCGGCCGAGGCCGGCCGCCAGGGCCATCGAGAAGCAGCCCGCGTGGGCCGCGCCGAGCAGCTCCTCGGGATTGGTGCCCCCCGCCTCCTCGAAGCGGGAGCCGAACGAATAACGACCCTCGAAGGCGCCGCTGCCGAGCGCCACCTTGCCCTGGCCGCCCTTGAGGTCCCCCTCCCAGACGGCGTTCGCTTTGCGTACAGGCATATTGCCTCCTTTGATGAGAATAAGGCGGGTCGGAAGGAGGGCCGGAGCCGGCTCCAGGGCTACTGCCCCGGGGGCTTCGCTTCGCGGAAGTCGAGCTTCGTCCCCGGCGGCAGTTTCCGGACCTCGGTGATCTGCGAAATCTCGGCCGGATTCTCCGCCTCCCAGTCCACCCGCAGTTTGAGCTCGATCACGTCGCCGGGCGCGACCCCCTCGATCGAGGCCTCGGGAGCCAGGGCAAACCCCATTGCCATGGAGTCCATCCCCATCACCCGGCCGTCCCGGCTCGTGAAATTGTCGATCGCCTCGTGCCGCACCGTCAGCTCGCGGTCCCCCGCAGCCGTGTCGGGAAGCTTCTCGACCTGGCCGCGCACGGTGTAGGTGCGCGCGTTCTTGCCGTCCTCCTGACCTCCCTTCTGGGAAGCCTTCGGCCCGCCGCAGCCGGCGAGGAGAAGAAGGAGGAGGCTCGAAACGGCCAGGAGAGCAAGGAGCGGTCGCCGCGCGTTCATCGTCGCGGATGCTACCACGCACCCCGGCGGAAGCTTTGCATTGGCGCTGGGCGAGGACTCGCATAAAGTCCGTTCCGAGAGGAGGGCGCGCGCATGAGCGAACAGGCCGCCGGAGACAGCGTGATCGATCAGGAGAGAGGGATG
>DATAHG010000127.1:0-6984 GCA_036263295.1 Thermoanaerobaculia bacterium
CCTACCCCCGCCTGACCTCCTCGCCCAGCTCCCGCACCACCCGGATCAGCAGATCCGGGGTGACGGGCTTGGTCAGGTGGCGGCGGAAGCCGGCTTCGAGGCTGCGCTTCACGTCCTCTTCCATGCCGTAACCGGAGAGCGCCAGCCCCTTGAGCCGATAGCGCTCGGCGAGAGACTTCATCAGATCGAGCCCGCTCAAGTCCGGCAGGCCGAGATCGCTCACCACCAGGTCGAACGGCTGGTCGCCGTCCTCGGCGGCGCGGCTCCGCGCCTTCTCCAGGGCCTCGCCGGCGGTGTTCGCCACCTCCACGTCGTGGCCGGCCGCGCTCAGGAGCAGCCCCATCGCCTCGGCCGTGTCGGGATGGTCCTCGACCAGGAGGATCCGCAGCCCCGGCCCCGAACGTCTCGGTCCGGGAGCCGGCGCCTCGTCCCGCGAGCTTTCCGCCGCCGGGAGGATCCCCTGGTCGAGCGGCAAGACGACCGTGAACGTCGCCCCCCGGCCGATCCCCTCGCTCGCCGCCAACAGACGGCCGCCGTGCAGCTCCACGATCGCCCGGCTGATCGCCAGCCCCAACCCCAGGCCGCCGAACTCCCGCATCGTCTCCGGCCGCCCCTGATCGAAAGCGGTGAAAATCTGCTCCAGGAGGGCGGACTCGATCCCGATCCCGGTGTCGGTGACCCGCACCTCCAGCCAGCCGTCCCGCTCCTCGGGCGTCACCGCGATCGAGCCGCCCGTCATCGAGAACTTGATGGCGTTGCGCAGCAGGTTCCAGAACACCTGGGTCAGCCGCGCCGGATCGGCCTGCAGCCGGTACCCCATCTTCAGCAGATCGGCGTCGATCCGCAGGTTTTTATCGCGGATCTCCTGGGCGTTGCAGGTTTCCAGCGCCGCCGCCAGGATCTCGTCGAGACGGGTCTCCCGGCTCTGCAAGTCGAGCTTGCCGCGGGCGATCCGGGTGAGATCCAGGAGATCGTCGATCAGGCGCGCCTCCAGCTCGATATTGCGGCGGATCACCGCCAGCCCTTGCTGGACGTCGGCCGGCAGCCGGCGGTCGCGCTCCCACAGTGAAGCCATCGCCAGCACCGGCGTGAGCGGCGTCCGCAGCTCGTGGCTCAGAGTCGCCAGGAACTGGTCCTTGGCCCGGTTGGCGGTCTCCGCCGCCTCCTTGGCCCGGAGCAGATCGGACTCGGCCTGCTTGCGGGCCGTGATGTCCACCATGGACCCGATCATGCGGACCGGCTTGCCCTGCTCGTCGCGGTCCAGAAAACCGCGGTCGTGGACCACGATCCAGGCGCCGTCGCTGCGGTGAAAGCGGTACTCCTCCTCGAACGACGGCTGCCGCCCCTCCAGGACGTCCCGCAAGCCGGCGCTGATGCGCTCCCGGTCCTCGGGATGGACCCGGTCCAGCCAGTCCGGCAGGACCGGCGCCGGCCCCTCCACCGCGCCGAGGCTCACCTCCCCGGTCTCATAGGAGAGCCGCGACCGCGTCACCAGGTTCCACTCCCAGATGACGTCGTTGGTCGCCTGCGCCACCAGCCGGTAGCGCTCCTCGCTCTCCCGCAAGGCCTCCTCGGCCCGCCGCCGGTCGGTGATGTCGTCGATCAGCGAGACGAACCCCAGCACCTCCCCCTGGTGAACGTGCGGGACGAACGTCGCCTGCACGCAACGCTTCCCCACCGGCTCGATCGTCACCCAGAGCGTGGCGCTTCCCTTGCGGCCGCCCAGCGCGGCCTCGGCCGGCTCGCGGAGCGCCTCATAGCCAGCCTCGCCGAAGACATCCCGGAGATGATGGCCCTGGAAGTCCGAGCGCCGGAACCAGATCTCGTACTGGCGGTTGGTGAACTGGAGACACCCCTCCTGGTCCACATAGGAGATGAGGACCGGGAGAGCGTCGGTGATGAGCCGGAGCTGGTTGAGCAGCTCCGACATGCCGAGGGTATAGACCATGTCGTCGCCCCCGGGTCCGTGGACCACGAAAGCGTCGACCTCTCCCCCCCGGATGGCGCAAAGCGTCGATTCGGCCTCGTCCAGCCGCGCCCGCAGCACCTCGACCTCCGCGAGGAGCTGCCGTTCGCGTTCCGTCTCGAGGCTCCTGATCTCGTTGATCCTGGCCAACGCCGGTCCTCCAGTGCGGGGCTGATGGCCGCCGCTCTCAGCCGAATAGAACGTAGCTAGGAAGGCTGTCGCAGATCAAGCCCCACCAGGACACGCTCCGTTTGCGACAAATCTCCAATGATCCGCCGCACCGGTGCCGGCAGCTTGCGCACCAGCGTCGGGATCGCCAGGATCTGGTCCCCTCGGGCGAGCTGGGGGTTGGCCAGCAGATCGATCACCTCGATCCGGTAACGTCCCTTGAGATGCTCTTCACAGATCTTCTTCAGGTTGTTGAGCGCCGCCACCGAGCGCGGCGTCTCACCGGCCACATAGAGCCGCAACTCGCAGAGCTCTCCCGGGCCGTACCAGTCAGATTGCGGATTCAGGTCCTCTTCTATATCGTCCACCATCGGTCTATCCCTTTTCTGGATTTCCTGTGGCACGCCGAGAACTCCCTTCTTGCCGGTTGCGTGCCAGGTCGCGCCACGCCGAGAACAGATCGGCGTCGTCGGCCGCCGCCTCCGCCAGGACCCGCTCCAGCTCCGCCTGCTCGGACTCGAAATCCAGCCGCAGACGCTCGATCTCCGCTTCGAGAAGCCGGCGCTTGCGCTCCAGGGAAGCCCGCCGCCGTTCTACCTCGCGCAGGCGGGACTGGGCAGCCGTCCGCTCCCTCTCCGCCTGCGCCGCCCGGGCCGATCCGATCAGCACTCCGTCGGGTCCGACATTGACGTCGATCAGATCGATCCCCTTGGGAGTGAGCAGAAACTCGCGCACCTGATTCGAGTGTGGCATGCCCCGGGATTTGAGCACGTAGACCGCCCGGTTGCGCTCGCCGTTGGCCTCCAGCTCCCGCAACAGAATCCAGGTGTCGACCAGCGACGAGATCCCCACGTCCGTCAGCTCCAGCCCCCCGCCGCCGCTGGTCAGGTTGGTGAAGAGGACCGTGATCCCGCGGTCCTTGAGGAAGTCGATCAGACGGGTGAGGAGGGACTTGACCTCCGCCGCGGCGCCCACCGACATGAAGTTGCTGATCGGGTCGAGCACCACCACCTGCGGATCGGTCTGGCGGATCGCCCGGTACATCGTCGCGAGGTGCATCTCCAGCCCGTAAACGGTCGGCCGGGAGGCGTAGAACTGCAACTTCCCGCTGCTCACGCAAGGCGCCAGGTCGACCCCGATCGTCCGCATGTTGCGGACGATCTGGGCCGGCGCCTCCTCGAAGGCGAAATAGAGGCAGGTCTCGCCGCGCTCACAGGCCGACTTCACGAAATGAGCCGAGAGGCTGCTCTTGCCCGTACCGGCTGTGCCCGAGATCAGGGTGGTGCTGCCGCGGTAGAGGCCTTTCCCCCCCAGCATCTCGTCGAGCCCCGGCACCCCGGTCGAGATCCTCTCCTGGGAAACCTCATAGGTGAGGCCCGCCGAGGTGATCGGCAGGACCTCGATCCCGTCGTCCCCGATCAGGAACGGATACTCGTTGGTGCCGTGCGACGTGCCGCGGTACTTGACTACCCGCAGCCGGCGGGTCGCCACCTGGTCCACCATCCGGTGGTCGAGGAGGATCACGCAGTCCGAGACGTACTCCTCCAACCCATGGCGGGTGAGGGTCCCGTCCCCCCGCTCGGCCGTGATGATCGCGGTCATCCCGCGGTCCTTGAGCCAGCGGAACAGCCGGCGCAGCTCGGTGCGCAGCAGCGCATGGTCTTCCAGACCACCAAACAGCGTCTCCAGCGTGTCGAGGACGATCCGCTTGGCGCCGACCGTGTCGATCGCGAGACCCAGGCGGATGAACAGCCCTTCGAGATCGTACTCGCCGGCCTCGGCGATCTCGTTGCGCTCGATATGGATGTGCTCGACCAGCATCACACCCTGTTCTTCCAGGGTCGCGAGGTCGAACCCGAGCGAGCGGACGTTCTGGGTCAGCTCCTCGGGCGTCTCCTCGAAGGCCACGAAGAGCCCCGGCTCGTCAAACTCCGTGGCCCCGCGGACCAGGAACTCCGACGCGAACAGCGTCTTGCCGCAGCCGGCCGCGCCGCAGACCAGGGCCGGACGGCCGGTCGGCAGCCCCCCGCCGGTGATGTCGTCAAACCCCTTGATGCCGGTTCTCGACTTCGGCAGAGGGCTGAGATTCTGATACTGCGGCTGCCGGTCGAGCGCTCCCTCCGCCTGGAAGGCCTCCCCCATACCGAGCTCCTTTTGACTGTCGTTGCGCACCCACCCGAATCGCGTGAATCCGCCGGCTGTCGCGAGGACCGAACGCAGGCCAGATCGGCAGTTATTTACCACAGAGCCGACCGTAAAGCGCTATACGCCGTCACACGTCCCGGATTCTCCCGGCCGCGTACCTTGATTTGTAAAGGAGACCGCACAAATGCACAGCCCCAGCTCCCGTTCCGTGAAAAAATTTCTTGCCGTCGCTCTCGTCCTGGCCGCCACCGCTCTCGCCGCCGCCCGCCCTGCCGAGGCCCGGCGCTGCTGCAGCACCTGTCCCCTGAATGAGGAAGACCCCTGTTGGAACTTCTGCGCTCTCTCCTGCTGAAGAAGGAAGACGCGAAGGGGAAGGCCCTGGGCGGCTTCCCCTTCGCCGCCCTTGCCTTCTTCGTTTCCACGAGTCCCACCGTCCCGCTTTTGCGTACCCTGTACACTCTTTTAGCGTGAGACTTGTTCCGCCATCGGCTTTTCCATACCCCAAACCCGTTGCAGAATCCCCAAGGAATATCGTAGGATCACCTCATGTCCAACCCTGAAATTGTGCGGATGCTGGCCGTACTCCGGGACGCCATTCGGCTCGCCCGGTTCACCAACCGCGAAGTGGAACGCCGCCTCGGATGGAGCAGCGGGTACCTCAGTCGGCTTTTCGCCGGCCTGATGGAGCTGCGGGTCGAGCATGTTCTCAACATCTGCTCGGTCATCGGCTTCCCGCCGAACGAATACTTCCGAGCCGTGTACCCGGACACCGACAGCGAGGCCGAAGGCGGCTCCAAGCTGCGCCAGGCGCTCGAGCGGCTGCACCCCGAGCCGGGTTTCGAGCCCAAAAAGGCTGTCGTTCCGGCTCCGGCCCCGAAGAGCGAGGCTCCGACCGAGCAGGACATTCAGCGCATGCTCCTCAGTGCGCTGCGCAAACTGCTCCAGGAAGGCCCCGAGAACAAGGCCGCGGGCGACTAGCCCAGCCCTACCTCGCGTCCTGAACAGCCCGGCCCTCTCCCGAGGGCCGGGCTTTGCTGTCTTCCATGTCCGAATCCGCAGCGCGCAAAACTCGGACGATCCCTCCCAAGCATCTTTCGTACGCTTTTAGCCGGTATTCGTTCCCTATGACCATTGGTAATCTTTTCTCCCAAGGATTGCCCCTGGTCACAGTCCGTTGTAGTCTTTTGCCATGGCCAACCCTGATATGACCCGCGTCCGGGCGGTGCTTCGAGACGCCGTCCGTCTGTCCACATGGACCAATCGGGACATTGAACGGAAGTTCGGCTGGAGCGCCGGCTACATGAGCCGCCTCTTCGGTGGCCGGATCGATCTACGGGTCGAGCACGTCCTGATCATCTGCGACACGATCGGCATCAAGCCCGGGGCTCTTTTCCAGATCGCCTGCCCACCTCCCGAGGGCAAGTCGGCGTACGCGAATATCGTCCTGGCCCTGTCCCGCCTGCATCCGGAGAAGAAGGCGGAACCGGAGCCGGCCCCGGCGCCTCCCCCGCAGCCGGCCAAGCCGTCCGAGGAGGATCTGGAGACCGCCGTCCTGCGGGCTCTCCGCAAGATCCTTGTCGAAAAGGCCAGCGGCTGACAAGTCCGGAAAACCCCCCCAGCGGTTCGATTTGGCACGCAGCTCAGGCTGTCGATGCCTTGTACGGACTTGTTTCCACATAAAGCGCCGCCAGAGCCTCCCCGGCCGGCCTCAGCCGATCTACCAGGAGGCACTCCAGGCAACCCGTCACCAGGTCATGCGCCGGGGAACGGCCGCTTTCCCTGCCAAAGGCTTGTGCGAGCTTCCCCACCTCTGCTGTCAGCTCGGCCAAGCGGTGCTCCAGGCCTTCCAGCTTCGCCTGCTCCTCAGGGCTGAGGGCGATGGGCACCCGCTCACCGGCGAGTCTTGCGAGGTTCATGCGGGCCTCCCTTCCGTCTCGCCTGACGTTTCCTGGGAGGCATAAGCCAGCGCGTCCAGGCTCAATCCGAGAGCACGAGCGATCGCAGCCACTTCCAGGAATCTCGGCTCCACTCTGCCGATCTCCACTTTGGCCAGACGCGACGGATTCAGGCCGGCGCTCGATGCGAAGGCCCGCTGGCTCAGATGGGCCGCCGCTCTTTTTTCCGCGATCCTACGACCTACAACGGCTTTGGTTGCAACGAGGGACGTGGTGGTCTGGTTGAGTTCGTCATCCATGCGGTTGAAATTATCAACCGCAGCAGGCCGCCGTCAAGTCCCAAAATGAGCTGAACTCGCTTCTCTGATGCCGAGAACACCGACGGCTGTGCGCTTTGCTGCCAGAAGCCATGCAGCCGGCCTGGGTATCAACAACATTTGCTCTCCGATAACGGCCTGGCCTATATTCCTGGTAGACGAAACCGAAGACTCTCCTCTGCGGAACCCGGTTTGCTGCTATTTCAGCAACACGGAGGGACTGTCAGGGTGCAAACTATTGAGCGACCGACTCCCGCTTTCAGGCTTCGCCCCTTCTGGTCGAGGCACCTCGATGCGGATCAAGGAGCTGCAATGTTGAGACACAGCCGTCTGGCGCTCGCCGCCCTGCTCGCCTGCCTGATCGTCACCCTGGCCGCCGCACCCGCCCATGCCTCCGGATCCCCCTCCAGCCCCACGAGCTGGTGGACCTGGCTCACGACCTGGGCCGAATCCCTCTGGACCGGCATGGATCACTCAGAGGCGAACCAGTGCG
>DATAHG010000128.1:0-3036 GCA_036263295.1 Thermoanaerobaculia bacterium
GCGAGCGGCACGAAGAGGTTGTCCGCCCCCTGGAGACTGATCGCCTCGAAGCCGGTCACCAGCGCCGCCACCAGCAGGGCGGCCAGCACGCAGACCGGCCGCGGCAGATCGGTCAGCAGCAGGGTCGGCAGGTGGACCGCCAGGAAGGCCAGCACCAGGAAGACCAGCGACCCTTCCAGACTCTTGTACTCGTCCTCGACCTCGTAGCGCACCACCCCGTAGCGGCTGCCGATCAGGGCCGCGAAGGCGTCCGCCACCGCCAGCACCAGCAGGGCCGACAGGTAGAGCCACGGCCGCCCCTGGGTCATCAGGAAGACCAGGAAGACCGACAGTGGATACAGCTCGGCCCCGCGGCTCCGGCGCTTCACCCCGTGAAGGCTCTTGAGGAATCCGAAGCGGCTGCCCGCCACGAAGAGAGCGGTCAACGGGACCGCCATGGCCAGGATCACCAGCGGGGACTGCACCAGGAACGGGAAGGTCAGGCAGACCATGCCGCCGCCGAGGTGGACCAGCTTGCGGGTCCATTCGGCGTCCGGATTGCCGAAGCGCCGCCACAGCTCCGCGACCACGATCAGCGCGAGGAACACCGCCGAAAGGATGGCGGCGCCGCGCAAATCCCTGGCGGAAATCATGGAGACGAGGGAGCTCAGAGCACCTCCTCCAACACGAAGGCGCTGTAGAAGAAGGCGAGATCCCCGGCGAACAGCTCCCGGGCTTCCTGGTCGAGGGAGCGGACCCGCTCCGCGTACTCCTCCGGCCGGCGCCGCGGGACGAGCATGTTCCAGTAGGCGAAGCGCGCGCGCGGCCGGGCGACGCCGAGCAGCCGGCCGTAGACCGCGGCGGTGGTCGGCGGATCGAGATACTCGAAGAGGTCCGACAGGTTGAAGCCGTCGAAGCCTCCGCCGCGGTGCTCCTCCGCCCCCGCCTCGATCGGCCCCTGGTGCAGGGTCAACCCGTCGAGGTTCCGCCGCACCGCCGGGAAGACCTCCGGCCGCAGATAGTGGGGGAGGGTGCGGGTGAAGTTCCCGTTCAGGATGTAGTCCAGATACGGATTGGCGTGGGTCGGCAGCACGGTCAGGGCGTAGCGCGCCCGGCCGAGGATGCGCTCGGCGACCGATCCCTCGACGTAGCGGAAGAACTCGGGGTCGCGCCCCAGACGCCCCATCGTGAAACGGCTGAAGAAGACCCGGAACAGCAGGCGCCAGCGCAGGGTGTCCCAACGGCGCTCGTAGAAGTCGCGCCGGTCCAGACTGTCCTTCTCCTCCAGCAGGCGCTCCACCTTCGACCGGCCGTGGACCAGCGGCAGGATGCGCTCACGGAATAGCCGGAAATAGCTCTCGAACTTGCCGGAGTGGATCACGCCCAGGGCGATTGCCGAGACCCCATCCGGAGCTTCCATCCAGTACTGCCGCGACACGGCCGAGAGGCCCGGCTCCAGCCGCATGAAGGTCGACATTCGTGTGGACGAGGGGTGGACTCCCAGGAAGGCGAGCGCGTCGCCGTAGTCGAGATGGCGGATCGCCGCCGCCTTGAGCTCGGTGAGGGCGAGCTGCGCGGCGGAGAGGTCCACCGCCACCACCTCGGCCCCGGAGGCGAGGAGGGAGAAGCTGTTGTCGCCGGCCGAGGCGATCGACAGGAACCGCCGGCCGGGCCCTGGGCGCAAGGCGGCGACGAGCACCTCCGCGTCCTCCCAGACGTTGGCGTAGCGGATCAGGTCGAACCGGGCGCGGTCTTCGATGCGCTCTGACATGGGGGGTGGAGGATCCTACGCCGGGAGCAGGCCGCGGCCGCGCAGGAACTCGACCATCAGCTCCCACAGGCGCTCGAGGCGGTCGAGGAAGCGGTGGTCGCCGTCGGCGAAGAGGTGGACCTCGATCCCCTCGTAGGGGCAGCGCACCGCGAAGTCCACCACCGGACGCCAGGAGACCGAGGTGTCGCGCTTGCCCTGCAGAAGGAGGGTCGGGGTGCGGAAGCGGACCAGCAGCTCGTCGAGCGGATGGGCCTGGAGGTCCTCGATCAGCTCCCAGCCGAGCTCGGAGGAGACCAGGTCGTTCTGAAAGAGGATCGCCCCGGTCTCGCGCCAGCGGCGGGTCCCTTCCTCGCCGGCCCAGGCCAGCAGTCCGCGGTCCATCTCCAGGGCGGGAGCGATGTGGAGGCCCGCCACCACTCCCTCCGGGTGAAGGGCGCATTCCCAGAGCGCCGTGCCGCCTCCCATGGACGAGCCGATCAGGCAGATCCGTTCGTGCCCGCGCTCGCGCAGCCACTCCCGGACGCGCCGCACGTCGGCCAGGTTGCGGGTGAGGGTCAGGCCGCGGAGGTCGCCCCCGGACTGGCCGTGCCCCTGGAAATCGAAGGAGGCGAACGGGATTCCCAGAGCGAGGGCGCTGCGGCGGAAGAGGTCCGCCTTCTCGCCCTCCTGCCGCGAGCCGAAGCCGTGGAGATAGAGGAAGCAGAAGGGGGCCTCCCCCGGCCGGGCCCCGGGCGGCGTGTCCAGACGCACCGCGAGATGGGAGCCTTCCCGGCTCGCGATGCCCGCGGCGGCGGGGACGGGGATCCGTTCCATCCGCCGCAGGCTATCTCAAAGCGCGATCACCTCGCCACAGGAGGATGCGAGGCCGACTCGTTCATCCACGCCACCGGCTCCCCCTGCAGGAACTTCTCCCAGATGTAGCCGTCGAGCTCGATGCCCAGCCCGTCCGCGACACGAGTGATGTAATTGAACCAGGAGGCCAGGAGGACGATGTGGAGGATGCCCAGATCGTCGAACCCGACCGCCCGCAGGTCGCGCACGTCGCTCTCCCGCATCTCCGACGGCGTGCGGGTCAGCTTGGCGGCATAGTCGAGCATGGTCCGCTCGCGCGCCGACAGCGGCGCCCGGCGGTAATCGGTCCTTACCCCATCGGCGATCGAATTGGCGTTGGCGTCCGCCCGGGACGCCTCTCGGAGAAACTCCGAGTGGCTGGCCATTCAGTAGAAACATTTATTGGCGGTCGACACCACCGTGGCGATCATCTCGCGGTCCTTGCGGGACAGCGG
>DATAHG010000129.1:0-19871 GCA_036263295.1 Thermoanaerobaculia bacterium
AGTTGGAGCGGCGGCGGATCTCCCATCTGCGCCTGCGCGTCGAGACCATCCTCAAGGAGCGCGTGGTCGCCGCCGCCGACCGCGTGCTGGGGGTGGAGCGCGAGGTCGAGCGCGGGCATCAGGAGCGGCTGGACCCGTACCGCGTGGCGGACCGCCTGTTCAGCGGGGTCCTGCAGAGCGCCGGTCCGGGCGAGATCGGAACGGTCGATCCAGATCCGGGTCCGGACGGTCCGACCGAAGAGAGGATGGCATGATCCAGAAGATCGATCATCTGGGAATCGCGGTCCATTCGATCGAAGAGGGGCGCAAGTTCTACGAGGCGCTGGGATTGCACGTCGAGGAGATCGAGGACGTGCCGCAGGAGGGGGTGCGGGTGGCCCTGATCCCCTGCGGCGAGTCGCGGATCGAGCTGCTGGAGCCGACCACGCCGGACTCGCCGATCGCCAAGTTCCTGGAAAAGCGCGGCCCGGGGATCCACCACGTATGCCTGTCGAGCGACGCGCTCCAGGCCGACGACGCCCGCCTGCGCGCCGAGGGGTACCAGGTGCTGCGCCCGGAGCCGACCCGCGGCGCCGGCGGGTGCTGGGTCCAGTTCGTACACCCGAAGAGCACGGGCGGCGTCTTGCTGGAGCTGTCCCAGCCCGGCGATCTATCAAGTCAATAATCCCGCCCGGGGAGCCCACCAGACATGGTTTCCACGATTCGCCCCGGCGCCATCGTCATCGTCAACCTGATCAACCCCAACGAGAAGCTCTGGGGGATGTTGCACGAGATCGGGGTGGCCGGGGTGTTTCTGCGCGGCATCAACGTCGCCACCTTCGACGACTGGATGGCGCAGGCCGTCCGCAAGGGGGAGCAGACCCTCGGGCTGGTGACGACGTTCGTGCCGCTCTTCCGGGTCGAGCGGATCTTCCTCGACGAGTCGGTCGGCGAGGTGGAGAGCTACCGCCAGCGTTTCCGCCGGCGGGTCGGGGTGGACGTCGAGCGTTACCTGGGCCAGACCGACACGGGGCTCACGGCCGGCTCGGACGACGACTCCTCCGAAGTCCCCTCCTGAAGCGCCGCCGCCGGGCTCGCCGCATCCTCGCGCCGCTGGCCCGAGTGGTCGAACCCCATCACCTCGAAAACCTCGTCGCGCAGGCGGCGGCAGCGCGGATCGTCGAGGTCGCGCGGGCGCTGCACGTCGATCGGCACGATGGCGCGGATGCGCGACGGGCGCTTGCCCATGACCACGACGCGGTCGGCGAGCTGCACCGCCTCCTCGACATCGTGGGTGACGAACAGCACGGTCTTCCGCTCCTGCTGCCAGATGCGGATGAGCTCGGCCCGCAGGCGCAGGCGGGTCAAGTAGTCGAGGGCTCCGAAGGGCTCGTCCATGAACAGCACGTCGGGCTCGGCGGCGAGGGCGCGGGCGATCTCGACGCGCTGCTTCATGCCGCCGGAGAGCTCGCGCGGGTAGGACTTCTCGAATCCGGTGAGGCCCACCAGCTCGATGTAGTGGTGGATCAGGGCGCGACGCTCCTTGGCGGAGCTGCGTTTGACGCCGAAGCCGATGTTCTCCTCGACAGTCAGCCAGGGGAAGACGGCGTTTTCCTGGAAGATGAAGATGTGCTTCGGGTCCGGCCCGGTGACCGGCTGGCCGTCGATGCGGGCCGTTCCCTTGGACGCCGGCAGGAAGCCGCCCACGATGTTGAGCAGCGTCGATTTGCCGCATCCCGACTGGCCGACAATGCAGATGAACTCCCCTTCCCGCACCTCGAGGTCGATCGCCTCCAGGACGTGGACGTCGCGCCCGGGCGCTTTCCCCGGGAAGGTCATCCAGAGGTCCTGGATGTGAATTTTGGGAAGCGTCACCGGCTGAACCCCCAGCGCACCTCGTCGAGCGTCTCCAGGCGCCGCATCAGGTAGTCGAGACCGAGGCCGATCAGGCCGATCAGGACCATGCCGGCGACCACCAGGTCGTAGCGCTTGCCGGCATTGCGGGCGTCGATGATCAGGTAGCCCAGACCGGAGTTGACGGCGATCATCTCGGCCGCCACCACCACCAGCCAGGCAACCCCGAGGGCGAGCCGCAGGCCGGTGAGGATCTGCGGCAGGGCGGCCGGAAACACCACCTTGCGGAACAGGGTGAGGCCGCGGATGCCGAAATTGCGGGCCGCCCGGATGTAGGCGAGCTGGATGTTCTGCACCGCCGCCATGGCCGCGGTGGTGATCGGGAAAAGGCTCGCGAGGAAGATCAGGAAGACCGGCGCGGCGTCGCTCACCCCGAACCAGAGAATGGCGACGGGGATCCAGGCGATCGGCGAGATCGGCCGCAGGATCTGGATCATCGGGTTGAACGCCGCGCGGGCGCGGCTGAACCAGCCCAGCACGAGGCCGAACGGGATCCCGATGACCACGGCCAGCAGATACCCGGTCGAGACCCGGAACAGCGAGGCCACGATGTACTTGAAGAGCACCCCGCGCCGGGCGAGGTCCACCGTGCCGGTCACCACTTCGAGCGGGGTCGGGAAGATGTCGCTCCCCGAAAGCTTGACGAGGAGGTGCCAGACGGCGATGAAGCCGACGATCACGCCCAGGGGGAGGAGAGCCGCCGTGTACCGGTCCTTCACGGCTTCTCCCAGGGCTTTGCCCCGTGCGCCTGCTCCGAGAAGCGCACGTCGGCGTAGTCCTCGAACGTGATCGAGCCGTCGAGGATCCCGGCCTCGCGGGCGAGCGCCTCGATCTCCGCGAAGTCGGCGCGGGCCAGGGACAGCTTGTCGTAATGCACCCGGTCCGGCGGCTTGCTCAGCACGAAGCGCAACAGCCGCGGATCCTGGTTGTAGTACTGCGTCGCGACGGCGTCGGCCGCCGCCATGCGGTGGTCCATCCCCTCCTGCATCCAGAGGCCGCTGCGGGCGATTCCGGTCACCAGCTCCTGGACCCACTCCGGGTTTTCGTCGATCGTCTTCTGCGATACCACGAGCACGCAGGAGATGAAGTCCGGCCAGACGTCCTTGGCCTGATAGAGGACCCGGCCGTAGCCGTCGAGCTCGGTCTGCGCCATGAATGGCTCGCCCGAGCTGATCGCGTCGACCGCCTTGGAGTAGAGGGCGGCCGGCATGTCCGGCGGCGGCATCTCGACCATCTCGACATCCTCGATCGACATGCCGACCTGCCTGAGCGCCTTGCGGAACAGCAGGTGCTGGTTCGAGAAGCGGTTGGGGATGGCCACCCGCTTGCCGCGCAGGTCGCGCACGCTGTAGATCTGGGAATCCTTGCGCACCATCATCGCCGTGCCGTCGCGGTGGCCGAGATACACGATCTTGATCGGTACCCCTTGCTGGCGCAGGGCCATCGCCATCGGGGCCAGCATGAACGTGGCCGGCAGATAGCCCGAGATGAGCGACTCCTTGATCTCGGGGAAACCGCTGAACCGCACCGGCTCATAGAACCCCTTGCCGCGCGAGTTGCGGTTGATCCAGTCGGTGACCGGGCAGGTCAGGTGGCAGGTCACGGGCAGGAAGCCGACCCGGAACTGGGCCGTTCCCTGCGCCTGATTGGAGCGGTTGAACAGGGCCGCCGGATCGAGCCCCAGGTTCAGGCGGGCATGGAGCGCGGCGACCGCGATCCAGGCCAGGAGGGTCCCGAGGGCGACTTTGGTCAGCTTGCTCATCCGGGGGATTCTGGCGTGCCAGAAGCCGGAAAGCTACAGGCGGCGGTCGAAATCCGGTTTCGTCAGAACTGCACGTTCTGGATGAAGAACTGCGAGACCTCGACCTTCTGGGCCACGAGGTCGGCGGCGAGCTCCGGGGTGATCAGGAACTGCCCGGCCCGCTCGCGCTCCGGGGTGGTGAGGAGCAGCTCGAAGGCGGCGACCCGGTTGGGCTGCGAATCGCGGATGTGCAGGAGCGCGTTGGCCGCGGCGGTGAGCGCCTTGAACACCGACGCCTCGGAGTTGGTGGTGATCTCCAGCAGCGGGCGGTCCCCCTGGGTGCCGTTGTAGATCTCTACCTCGTCGAGGCTCTGGCCGCGGAAGAACTGCTGGAGGTCGGAGGCAATCTCCAGGCGGGCGTAGGGCTTGCGCGGGATGCCCGTCAAGTCGGGGAAGCCGGCGCGGGTGCGGCCGAGCCCGTTCGAGGAGGCGGTCTCGCGGCGGTTCTCCTGCGGGAGCTGCGGCTCGCGCGGCGCCTCGCGGTTGTTGATCATGTCGGAGAGCCGGCGCTGCGCCGGCGGCGTCGCCGCCTTGGGATCGGCCGGCCGGTTGTTCTCCAGCACCATGGCGTTGCCGAGGTCGCCGCCGCGGTTCTCCGCCTCGGTGCGCTTGACGTCGATCTCGCGGGCGTCGAGGAAGGTCTGGGTGCCGTTCGGCAGGGTGATGATGGCGCGCCCGTTCTCGATGCGGTATTTGCCCTTGGCGAGCAGGGTCTTGCCGTCGCGCAGATAGATCGTATAGGCGGAGAGCGGCCCGGCGGCCAGAGCGAGGCCCAGCAGGAGGATCGGGATGGATCGGCGGACGTGACGCATATTGACCGTCTCCTTCGGAGGCGCTGGACGCACTTCAGTGATAAGCCCGGGGGGCCCTGGCAAACGCATGATGTGCCTGCCATGATAACCTTGATCGACGTTCCGGGGAACGTCCGCAGGAGACACCGCCATGCTGATCGTCATGAAAATGGATGCTCGCCCCGAGCACGTCGAGGGGGTCGTCCGCAAGATCGAATCACACGGGCTCAAGGCCCACCCGATCGAGGGAGCCCAGCGCACCGCCGTCGGGATCACCGGCAACATCGGCGTGGTCGAGCGGGCCATGTTCGAGTCGCTGCCCGGGGTCCTCGAGGTGATCCGGGTGAGCCACCCCTACAAGCTGGTGTCGCGCGAGTTCAAGCCCGACGACAGCCTGGTGCGGGTGGGCGGCGTGACGATCGGCGGGCCCGAGCTGGTGGTGATGGCCGGTCCGTGCTCGGTCGAGAGCTACGAGCAGACCCTCGGCATCGCGCTGCGGGTCAAGGAGGCCGGCTGCCACATCCTGCGCGGCGGCGCCTACAAGCCCCGCACCAGTCCCTACAGCTTCCAGGGCCTCGGGCTCGAAGGCCTGAAGATCCTCGCCCGGGTGCGCGAGGAGACCGGCCTGCCGGTGGTCACCGAGGCGACCGACATCGACGTGCTCGACGCCGTCGCCGAGCACGCCGACATGGTCCAGATCGGCGCCCGCAACATGCAGAACTACACGCTCCTGCGCCGCGCCGGCCGCTGCGGCCGGCCGGTCCTGCTCAAGCGCGGCATGACCGCCACGGTGACCGAGCTGCTGCTCGCGGCCGAGTACGTGCTCGACCAGGGCAACCCGGACGTGGTGCTTTGCGAGCGCGGCATCCGCACTTTCGCCGACCACACCCGCAACACCCTCGACCTCTCGGCGGTGCCGGCGGTCAAGCGGATCAGCCACCTGCCGATCATCGCCGACCCCAGCCACGCGAGCGGCAAGCGCAACAAGGTCCTGCCGCTGTCGCGCGCCGCGGTGGCGGTGGGGGTGGACGGCCTGATGATCGAGGTCCACGACAAGCCCGAGAACGCCCTCTCCGACGGCGAGCAGGCGATCCTGCCGGACGAATTCGATCGCCTGATGGAGGAGGTGCGGATGCTCGCGCCGGTGGTTGATCGCCGGCTCTCGGCCTCTCCCGCCACGGCCGCCGCCGCGGCCCGGGTGGCCGGGGCGGGAGCGCGCTGAAGGGTGGCGGCGGTCAAGGGATTCGGCGCCAGCCCCGGCTTCCTCCTGCTCGAAGACGGCAGCCTCTTCGAGGGAGAGGCGGTCTCCCCCGGCACGCGCTTCGGCGAGGTGGTCTTCAACACCTCGATGACCGGCTACCAGGAGGTGCTGACCGACCCCTCCTACCGCGGCCAGATCGTGGTCATGACCCAGCCCCACATCGGCAACTACGGCACCACCGCCGAGGTCGCCGAGTCGCGCCAGCCGTGGGTCGAGGGGTTCGTCGCCCGCCAGTTCACCACCCGCCCCTCGGGCACCCCGACCGGCGACACCGACGAGAGCCTGGTCACCTACCTGCGGCGCTTCGGCGTGCCGGCCCTGCACGGCATCGACACCCGCGCCCTGGTGCGGCGCCTGCGCGAGCACGGCGCCCTGCGCGGCGTCGTCACCTCCGAGCGCGCCGACCTCGACCGCCTGGCCGCCGAGCTGGCCGAGTTCCCGACCATGGCCGGGCGCGCCCTGGTGGACGAGGTCACCTGCCCGGCTCCCTATGAGGTCGCGGCGGTGGGGGAGGAGCGGCTCCACCTCGCGGTCTACGACTTCGGGATCAAGACCAACATCCTGCGCGAGCTCGCCGAGCGCGGCGCCCGCCTGACCGTGCTGCCGGCCCGCACCCCGGCGCGCGACGCCCTCGCCCTCGGGGCCGACGGCGTCGTGCTGTCGAACGGCCCCGGCGACCCCGAGCCGCTCACCGGCATCATCGGCTCGGTGCGCGAGCTGGTCGAGGCCGAGGTGCCGCTCCTCGGCATCTGCCTCGGCCACCAGCTCCTCGGGCTCGCCCTCGGCGGCGAGACCTTCAAGCTCAAGTTCGGCCACCACGGCGGCAACCAGCCGGTGCGCGACGTGGCGACCGGCAAGGTCGCCATCACCAGCCAGAACCACGGCTTCGCGGTGCGCCCCGACTCCCTGCCGGCCTCCTGCGCCGTGACCCAGGTGAACCTCAACGACGGCACGGTCGAGGGCTTCGCGGTGACCGGCAAGCCGATCCTCTCCGTGCAGTACCATCCGGAAGCCGCGCCCGGCCCCCACGACGCCTCGCTCCTCTTCGATCGCTTCCTGGACGACGTCGTACCGCGATGAGCCGCGGTCCGGCCGCCGGATCCTCCCCTCCCATCTCCGGTCCGCTGGTCTGGACGCTGGCCTGGCGGTTCCTGCGCGGCCGGCGCAGCCGCCTGCTCGACGGCACGGCGCGCGCCGCCCTCCTCGCCACCGCCCTCGGGGTGACCGCCATGGTCATCGCCATGGCCCTGATGACCGGCTACCGCGCAGACCTCCAGGGCAAGCTGGTGCGCGGCAACGCCGCCGTGATCGCCTATCCGGTGGGCGGGGCGAGCGCGATCCTGCCGGCGGCGAAGGGGGAGCGGCTGCGGGGCATCTCCGGGGTAGAGCAGGTGAGCCGGGTGGTCTACGGCCAGGGGTCGCTGTCGAGCGGCGAGCGGCCGCAGGGGCTGGAGGTGACGTTGCGCGGCATCGACCCCGGCGGCGGCCAGCTCACCGCCCGGGCGGAGCAGCTCCGCACCGGCGCGGACGGCATCCCCGGCGCGGTGCTGGGCAAGGACCTGGCGGCGCGGCTGGAGGTCAAGCCGGGCGAGGTGCTGCGCCTGGTCGCCCTCGGCTTCGGCGAGGGGCAGCCGCGCTTCCGCTACCAGAGTCTGCGCGTCACCGGCACCTTCGCGACCGGCTTCGCCGAGTTCGACCGCAACTGGGTCCTGCTCGAACGCCCCCTGGTCGAGCGCCTGATGGGGGCGGGGGCGGCGGTCGATCTGCTCGAATTCACCGTGGACGACCCCAACGAGGCGCCGCGCATCGCCGAGGCCGCCGAAGGGGTCCTGCAGCCGGACTTCGTGGTGACCGACTGGCAGCAGCTCAACCAGGAGCTGTTCACCGCCCTGCGCCTCCAGCAGATCGCCCTCTTCCTGCTCCTCGGGCTGATCGTGCTGGTGTCGACCTTCAACGTCGCCTCGACCCTGGTGGTCCTGGTGCGGGAGCGCATGCGGGACATCGGCCTGCTCGGCGCCCTGGGGCTGCCGCCGAGCCGACTGCGCTTCGTGTTCCTGGCCTACAGTGTGATCCTGGGGAGCGTCGGGACCCTGCTCGGGGTCGCCCTGGGGACGGGCGTCTGCTGGATCCTCACCACCTTCAAGCTGATCCGCTTCGACTCCGAGGTGGCGGCGATCTACTTCATCGACTCGGTGCCCTTCCGGGTCGAGGCCGACGACCTGGCGAGGATCGTGGTCTTCGCCCTGCTGGTGACCCTGATCGCCTGCTTCGCCCCGGCCTGGCGGGCGGCGCGGGTCGATCCCTCGACGGCGCTACGCTACGAGTAAGTGGCCTAGTTCCTAGGCCGAGACGCTCTCGTCGCGCTCGCCGGACATGATCTTCCAGCCGATCACCTTCTCGTCGATCTCGCGCAGGCGGTTCGCGATCAGGCGGCAGAGGAGCTGCAGGAACTCCAGGGCGGCGTGGGCGTCCATGGCGAGGATCTCGCGCACCGTGGCCTGGTCGAGGGCGAGCACGGTAAGCGGCCCACCGTAGGCGCGGGCGTCGGCCGAGCGCGGCTCGCCATCGATCAGCGACATCTCGCCGAAGAAATCGCCGCGCTCCAGGATTGCCAGGGCCTCCTCGCCGGCGCCGGGGATGTACTTGCTGATCAGCGCCCGCCCTTCCAGGATGACGTACATCTCGCCCCCCTCGTCTCCCTCCTGGAAGAGCGAGGCGCCGGAGGCGAAACGCTTCTCCTTGGAGAAGGTGGCGAGGGTCATCAGCTCGCGGCGCGACAGACCCTGCTCGCGGAAGAGCCGGATCTTGTCGGAAGGCTCCACCTTGACCGCCGCCGCCGCCCCCGCCGGCTGCTTGCGGAGCTGGACGAAGCTCTCCGACTGCGACTCCGCCGAAAAGAACCCCTTGAGCTGCTCGTTGGTCGCGCGCAGCTTGTGGGCCAGGCTGTGCCAGAAGCTCCAGTAGAGCTGGACCCCGAGCTCGGGCGCGGTCTCGATCAGATCCTCCAGACGGGCGGCGTCGAAGCGCAGCACCTGGGCCGGACCGATCGCCACGGCGTCCGAGGTGCGCTCGTGGCCGGTGATGAAGCTCGCCTCGCCGAACAGGGTGCCGGGCTCCAGCGTCCCCAGCGCGAAGGTGCCGTAGTAGGTCGGCCGCCGCACCGTGATCTCGCCGCGCTCCACCATGTAGAGGTCGCGCCCGGAGCTGCGGTGGCCGAAGACCAGGTCGCCGGCGTCGTAGCTCTCCTCGGCGAGGGCATGGGTGAGGCGGAAGAGCTGCTCGTCGGTCAGATGCGACAGCACCTTGAGGCGGCGCAGGCGGCCGGCCAGCTCGATGCGCCCGCCCGGGCCCTCCCGGCGCACGGCCGGCGCGCTCACGAACGAGGCCGGGCTGGGCAGCCCGCCCTGCTCCAGGAAGCGCTCGCGGTGCCATTCGAGGCGGTCGAAAGCAGTGCGCAGCAGCTCCTGCTGGGTTCGGAAGATCTGCGACAGCTCGCGGTTGCCGAGGCCGAGGATCTGCTTGAGCGTCTGGATGCGCCGCCGCAGGCGGCGGGTCCCCTCGTCGTCCGCCTCGTTCAGGAGGAGGAAGGCGTGCGCCGTGGCGGCCAGGGAGGGCTCGAACTTCTTGCGTTCGTACTCGGCCCGGCCGAGGCTCTCGGCGATCTCGCGGTCGAACGGATTGAGACGCAGGGCCTTGGCGAACTCCTCGGCGGCGCCGTCGAAGTCGCGCCGGCGGAAGAGCAGGCGGCCGTGCAGCTTGTGGTTCGAGGGGTTGGCGAGGTCCTTGGCCTTGGCGATGTCGAGGCACTCGATGGCGCGCCCGTTCTCCCCCTTCTCGGCGTAGAGGTGGGCGAGGCCGAGGAAATGGGCGGAGTCGATGGCGTTGCGCCGGAACCCCTCGCGCAGCATGTCGCGCAGGCTGCGCGAGGCGCCGCCCTTGTTCTGCTGCTGCTGCTTGCGGACCTCGGCGAGCCCGAGCTTGACGCTCAGGTTCTTGGGATCGAGACGCAGGGCGAGGAGGAACAGCTCGGCGGCTTCCTCATAGCGCTCCCGCTCCCCGAATCGCTTCGCCAGCTCGGTCAGCTCCTCGACGTCTCTCGAGAGGCTCTGCGGATCGCTCATGCTTCCCTTTCCTGCGGTACAGAAGGCGAGGATTCTACCACGGCGGCCGCGCGGCCGTCCTTTCGACGGTCCGCACTTGAAAAAGGAAAGGGTTCTATGTAGATTTCCCTATAGTCCGTACGGAGTCGGCAGAAACCTCGACCGGGAGGAGCTTCCATGGCGGAGGGTGCGTCCATCCTCACCTCAGTGACATTGGAACGAGGGCTGGAGGCCTGTCGGAAGGGGGATTGGGCGATCGGCCTGCGCTACCTCGGCGACGTCGCCCAGTCCGGGGCCACGCTGCCCGGAGTCTTCTACTCCTATCTCGGCTACGGCATCGCCCGCTACCAGAACCGGGTGGGGGAGGGGCTCAAGCTCTGCCAGCACTCCATCAAGGTGGAGTTCTACCAGCCCGAGAACTACGTCAACCTGGCGCGGACCTACATCCTGAGCAACGACCGTTCGGGCGCCGTGAAGACCATCCGGTCCGGCCTCAAGATCGACCCCCAGAACCCCGAGCTCCTGGAGCTCTACCGCGACCTGGGGATCCGCCAGCTCCCGGTCCTGTCCTTCCTCTCCCGCTCCAATCCGCTCAACCGTTTCCTGGGCGGCGTCCGCCATGCCATCCAGGGCGATCCGCCGGAGCAGAAGCCGGCCGCCCGGCCGGAGCGCCGGCCGGATCCCAAGACCGCGGCCAAGAAGCCCTGAAAAAGGAAAGAGGCAGACGCGGCGAGCCGCGTCTGCCTCCGGGTACGGGAACCGCGAGGCTCAGGAAGCCGGGGCTGCCGGAGCGGCGGTGCCGGCGGGCCTCAGATCCTCGAACACGATGCCCAGATTCTGGGCGCCGTTGTCGCGGCAGAGGTCCATGAACGTCGCGACCTGATCGTAGGGCAGCTCGCCGTCGGCGGCGAAGAAGACCACCTTGCTGGCGCGGTTGGTCATCGCCTCGCGCAGCTTCCCGCCGAACTCGGCCTCGGGCACCACGGTCTTGTTGATGTAGCGCCGGCCGTCGGCGTCCATGCGCACGATGATCTGATCGTCCATCGGCGGCGGCGCCACGGATTCCACCTTGGGCGGGACCTGGACTTCGTAGCCCATCTGCAGCAGCGGCGTGACGACCATGAAGATGATCAGGAGCACCAGCACCACGTCGACCAGCGGCGTGATGTTGATCTCGCTCCGGACCCCGCCGGTGCTGGACATGTTCATTGCCATGACTTGACTCCTTCCTGCGGGGCGCTAGACCGCGCCGCCGCCGGACTCCCGCTTGGTGGCGACCAGACCGACACGGCTGAAGCCCGCCTCGTTGATGAGCCGCATCACGCTGCGCACATCCTTGTACTGGAGGCGGCGGTCCCCCTTGACCACCACCTGGCGGTCCGGGTTGGTCTCGTAGATCTCCTTGAGCCGGGACGGCAGCTCCGCGTCCGGCACCCAGTTCTCTTCGATGAAGACGCTCTTGTCCATCTTGACCGACACCGTGATCTGCTTGGCCGTCTCCGGCATCTTGGCCGGATCGGTCGTCTCGGGCAGGTTCACGTCGACGCCCTTCTGGAGCATCGGGGTGACGACCATGAAGATGATCAGCAGCACCAGGCAGACGTCGACCAGCGGGGTGACGTTGATGTCGCCCCGGACCTGGCTCGCCGCGAAGATGTCGACCTTCTTCCTACCGAGCCTGTGGGACAGCATGACGGGCCCTCTGCTTCTTCATGAAGAAGTCGATCAGCTCCGAAGAGGAGTTCGACATCTCGACCTGAAGGCGCTCGATGCGGTTGGTGAAGTAGTTGAACATCCAGGCCGCCGGGATGGCGACGCCCAGACCGAAGGCGGTCGCGACGAGCGCCTCGGCGATACCGGCCGACACCGCGCCGATACCGCCCGACCCGGTGAGGGCCATGCCGCGGAAGGCGTTGATGATGCCGATAACGGTTCCGAACAGGCCGATGAACGGGGTGGTGGTGGCGATGGTCGCCAGACCGCCGATGCCCCGCTTGAAGTCCGAGGTCGTGAGCAGCGTCGAGCGCTCGACGGCGCGGCTGGCGGCCTCGACGACCTCGATGTCGGACAGGGGACTGGTTTGACTTTCGTATTGGTAGGACTGCAGGCCGGCGCTGACGACGCGGGCGAGGTGGCTGCCGGGGTACTTGGCGGCGGCGTCGATGGCGGCCTGCGGCCGGTCATGCTTGAGGTGATCGGTGACCACCTTGGCGAACTCCAGCGACTGCTTGCGGGCCCGGCGGAAGACGAGGACGCGCTCGACCGAGACGTAGATCGACCAGACCGACATGCAAATCAGGATGACGATGACGATCTTGTTCAGAATCGTCATCTGGTTCCAGAGGTGGGCGATACTGAATTCCATTTCCCTATCTCTCCTTTTCTGGATGGAGCAGTCTCAAAACCGCAGGCGCCTCACTGCACCTGGAAGTTGACGGTCAACACGTAGTACACCTTGACGGGCCTGCCCTGGAACTGGGCCGGCTTGAACTTCCACCTCTGGACCGCGTCCACGGCGGAGCGGTCGAGCCCCATGGGGAGACCCTTGAGGACGCGGACGTTCGTGACGTTGCCCTGCTCATCGATGATCGCCTCGACGATCACCGAGCCCTGCAGGCGGGCCTTGCGGGCCACCTCGGGGTAGGCCGGCTTGACCTGGGTGATGATCTCCGGCTTGGAGACGCCGCCGCCGACGCGCAACGGCTGCTCGTCGACCACGCCGCCCGGTACGCCGCCCACCGTTCCGCCGACGACGCCGCCGACGACGCCGCCGACCACACCGCCGACCACGCCGCCCTCGACACCGCCTTCGACGCCGCCTTCGACGCCCGCGTCAGCCGCCTCGGGCTCGGAGGCCGGCTTCGGCACCTCTTCCGGCACCTCGACCGGCTGCACCGGCTCGGTCGGCTTGATCGGCTCGACCTTCGGAGTCTCCGGCTTCGGAGTGCTCTTCGCGGCCGGCGGCGGCGGCGGCGGCGGGGGAGGCGGCGGCGGCGCCGCCGCGTTCAGGAACACCACGTTGATCGGCGGCTCCGGCACGGCCGCCACTTCCCAGAGCTGGGCGAAGAGGAAGGCGCCACCGACCACGAGGTGGAGGATGACGGCCAGCGGCAGGATGTACCACCGGACGCCGCGTTTCCTGGTGTTGTCCAGGTCCACCAATGAGTTTTCGAACATCGTTTCACCTCTTCCTTGGCTTGTCCGGCTAGGAGGTACCCGCGGCACCTTCGGCCGCGTCCACCTTCTTCTGCTCCTGCTTTTCCTTCTGGAGCTGCACGTTGCGAGCGGCCTTGGCCTTCTCCGACCACTCGACGGCCTGGGTCATCAGCTCGGCCCGCTTGACCGCGTCGGTCTCGACCTTCGCCTTCTCGCGCAGGAGGAGGCCGTAGTAGACCATGGCGTCAACGTAATCGGGCTTGATCTTCACCGCCTGGTCGACGGCCTGCAGGCCGATGTCGACCATCTTGACCCGGGTGTCGAAGCTCAGCGACGGGTCCCGGTACGCCTTGTCCCAGGTCCCGGCGGCGACCGACTGGAGGATCTGCGCCTGATTCTCCCCGCGGTGCTGTTGCGCCGCCTGCCAGGCCTGATCGTAGCGCCCGGACTGCAGCAGGACCCGGATCTTGAAGTTCTGCATGTCGCCGGCGCTCTCGGGATTCGCCTGGGCCTGCTGATCGGCGTAGGCGAGCGCCTTGTCATACTGCTTGGCGTCCACGTACATGCCCATCAGGAAGTCGCGGATCTTGGTGTCGTCGGGGTAGTCCGCCAGGTACTTCTCGAAGGCGCCGATCGCCTCGTTGGCGTACTGCATGTTTTCGGGGTCGGGGTCTCCGGGCCGGTACAGGGCGAGGGCGCTCAACCCCGCGGAGCGCCAGGCGAAGGTGGCGTCCGGGTCGAGCTTCAGGCCCTTCTTGTACTGCTGGAGAGCGGACTTGTACGACTCGTTCTGGTACTCCGCGTTCCCTTGCTTCAGCTCGACGCGCGCCTGGACCTTGTTGCAACCGGTCAGAGCGGGTAGCGCCAGAAGAAGCAGGACAGGTGCGACCAAAGTCTTGTGCATATTCACCTCTCGCCCGCTTTAGACGGGGCGACCTCGATTTTGGTTCCCGGGCTCTGGAGGACTGGAGGACCGCCCCTCTCCGAAGCCCCTGAAACCCGGCTTCAGGTAGCTTCAACTCCGACCAGTAGCACAGAGCATGCCACGGCACCCCTCCGCTCCCGCCCGATTCTCGACCTCCGTGGCTGTCGCGGCATTCCGCTCATCCGATCCGGGCCGCTCCCGCCGGCGCCGCTCTCTCGCCCCCTTCGCCGCGCGACACCACCACCGCCGCGGCCAGGTCGCCGGTCACGTTGAGGGTGGTCCGGCACATGTCGAGGAAGCGGTCGACCCCGAGGATCAGGCCGATCCCTTCGACCGGCACGCCCACCAGGCCGAGGATGAGGGCGACGACCGGGATCGAGCCGGCCGGCACGCCGGCCGTGCCCACTCCCCCCAGCACGCAGATCAGGACCACGGTGATCTGTTGCGGCAGGCTGAGCGGCACGCCGTAGAACTGCGCGAGGAAAAGGACCGTCACACCCTCGAACAGCGCCGTCCCGTTCTGGTTCATGGTGGACCCGATGGTCAGCACGAACCGGCTCACGCTCGGCGGCAGGTGGAGGTTCTCCTCCGCCACGCGCAGGGCGGTGGGCAGGGTGGCGTTGCTCGAGGCGGTCGAAAAGGCGGTCACCATCGCCGCCTGGACACCGCGGAAGAAGAAGACGGGGCTCATGCCGCCGAGCAGGCGGACGGCGAGGGAGTACACCACGAACTGGTGGATCGCCAACGCCAGGAGCACCACCCCGACATAGATCGCGAGCTGCTGAAGAATCTCGTAGCCCAGCTGGGCGGTGAGGCCGAAAAGGAGGGCGGCGACGCCGATCGGGGCGAGCCCGATCACCATGCCGATCAGCCGCATGGTGACATCGTAGAGCCCCTCGATCGCCTCGCGCAGCCGTTCCGTCGCGGCGGTCGGCGTGAGGGCGAGGCCGATCCCGAACAGGAGGGAGAAGAACATCAGGCCGAGCATGTCCCCGTCGGCGGCGGTCTTGACGATGTTGTTGGGGACGATCTGGATGAAGAGGTCGATGCCGGTCTTGGGGGCCGTGCCGCCGGTCACCGCCGAGGCGCGCTCGGCGGCCCCCGCGGTCAGGCGCGCCTTGAGCTCCGGCGAGATCCCCGCCCCCGGCTGCAGGACGTTGACCAGGGTGACGCCGATCAGCACCGCGATCGCCGAGACCACGACCGTGTAGGCGAGGGTCTTGAGCCCGATCCGCCCCAGCGCCCGCGGATCGCCCATGCCGGCGACCCCCAGCACCAGGGCCGAGAAGATCAGCGGGATCACCATCATGAAGAGCAGCCGCAGGAAGATCTGACCGATCGGCCCGGCGACGTAGCGCAGGAATGCGTCGAGGCCGGGCGAGCCGCCGAGCCAGACGTGAGCCGCGATGCCGGCCGCGGCTCCGAGGACGCCGCCGATCAGGATCTTCGTGTGGAGCGGGAGTCGCATAGGTATGAGGCTGGGAATCCTAGAACGAAAGCGCGCGCAAAGCCAACAGGGGAGTTTGTGCCAGCATCTCTTGAAGGTTTTCAGCACGGATTCTTGGATCTCGCGAAGGCTCGGCAGGTCTCGCGGGGTACCCGGCAGGTTTCTCCAGGAGCTTGGCATCGTTCGCCGGGGTCTCGGCAGGTTGATCCGGGATCCCCGGCATCGTTCTCCAGGACCTCGGCAGCGTTCTCCGAGACCCCTTGACCTCGCGCCGGCGGCCGGACAACCGTGCCGGGCTGCCCAGCAAGAGGTGCGGGGAAACCGGGAGGAGTGTTCTGCAACAGAAGATCGTTGTCCGGGAACCGCGCAAGCCTGTTTTGCAGCAAAAGTCTCTTGATTTGCAGCAGGACAAAAATTCCGGGCCCCCGGCAAAGGACTTTCTGCTGCAAAACAGAGTGTGCGGGGCACCGGCAAGGCCTTCCCTGCAAACGGAAAAGCCTCTCCGGTTCCTGGCGAAGGTTGTTTTGCAATAGAACAACGCTGCTCGGCCACCGGCAAAAGGTTTCCGGCTACCGGGAAGAAGATTCTGATGCAAATGGAAGGTCGTGAGGGAGGGCGGCCGTCTCCGTTTGCGCCTCGCGACCTGGACGTGTCATGCTCCCGGCCGCACTCCTTGGCCGTGGAAACCCCTGCCGCTGTTGCGGCTTTTTCGCATCGTCTGGAGGCTTTCGTGCTTCGAGGCATCTTTCAAACCAAGAAGCTGGACGACATCCTGGCCTCGGCCGAGGGCTCGGCCAACACGCTGCGGCGGGAGCTCGGGGCGGGCAGCGTCACCCTGCTCGGCATCGGCGCCATCGTCGGGGCGGGCATCTTCGCCACCATCGGCACGGCCGCCGCCGGCGACGCGGCCCGGCCGGGCGCCGGCCCCTCCCTGATGATCTCCTTCGCCATCACGGCGCTGGTCTGCGCGTTCACCGCGCTCTGCTACGCCGAGATGGCCGCCATGGTGCCGATCTCCGGCTCGGCCTATACCTACTCCTACGCCACCCTCGGCGAGTTCATCGCCTGGATCATCGGCTGGGACCTGATCATCGAGTACGCCATCGGCAACGTGGCGGTGGCCATCAGTTGGGCCAACTACTTCCGCACCGTGCTCGAAAACGTCGGGGTCCACTTCCCGCTCTGGCTGGCGACCGACTACCGTTCGGCCGCCAAGATCCCCGGCCTCTATGAGAGCGCCCCCCAGCTCTTCGGCATCCCGATCGTCTTCAACCTCCTGGCGGCGGGGATCGTGGCGCTGCTGACGATGGTCCTGGTGCTCGGCATCCGGGAGTCGGCGCGCTTCAACGCCGCCATGGTGGTGGTGAAGATCCTGGTCCTGATCTTTTTCGTGGTGGTCGCCCTGCGCTTCGTCTCGCCCGGCGAGATGGCCGCCAACTGGCATCCGTTCCAACCCCAGGGGTGGGGGGGCACGCTGGCCGGCGCCGCCGTGGTCTTCTTCGCCTACATCGGCTTCGACGCCGTCTCCACGGTGGCCGAGGAGACCCGCAACCCGGGGCGCAACCTGCCGATCGGCATCATCGCCTCGCTGGTGATCTGCACCGTGCTCTACGTCTCGGTGGCGGCGGTCTTCACCGGCATCATGCCCTACCCGCAGCTCATCCAGAAGCTCGCCACCGAGCAGGCCGAGCCGCTCACCATGGCGCTCGACTACGTGGCGCCGCACCAGAACTGGGCGACCCTGATCGTGGCGATCGGCTCGGTCATCGCCCACACCGCGGTGCTCCTGGTCTTCCAGCTCGGCCAGCCGCGCATCTTCTTCTCGATGGCGCGCGACGGCTTGCTCCCGGCGTCCTTCGCCCGCGTCCACCCGCGCTACCGCACGCCGCACGTGACGACCATCCTCACCGGCGTGGTGGTCGGCGGCATCGCCGCCGTCGCCAGCATCGACGAGATGGTGGACCTGACCAACATCGGCACCCTGTTCGCCTTCGTGCTGGTCTGCATCGGGATCCCGATCCTGCGGCTCAAGGATCCGGCCCGGCGGCGCCCCTTCCGGGTGCCGTTCGGCCCCTTCCTGCTGCCGATCCTGGGGGCGGTCTCCTGCGTCTTCCTGATGTTCTACCTGCCGCCGGCCTCCTGGTGGCGGTTCGTGGGCTGGCTGGTCCTGGGACTCTCGGTGTACTGCGCCTACGGCTACACCCGCAGCAACATCGGCCGGCAGGAGGGGCGGCCGGCGCGCACCACGGGCGCGCTCAAGGTGGCCTCCCTGGGGTTCCTGCTGCTGGCGGTCGGCCTGTTCACGATCCCGCACAACGCGGGGCCGGGCAAGCTGATCTTCGAGGCGTCGTCGGCCCTCTCCGAGGATCACGGCCGAGCCCTGCTCGGCCTGATCCTGATCGGCGCCGGCCTGGTGATCGGCCTCGCCGGGGTGATGGCGGAGGCCTCGCGGCGGCCGGACGGAGGAGCGACCGCGTCGGCCGGATAGATATTCACAGAACGGACTGCGGAGGAGACCTCATCCATGAGCCTCGCCCTGCTTGCGCTGGTCTTCCTGGCCGTCCTGGTCACGGCCTATCACCTCTACGGCGGGTGGGTGGCGCGCCAGTTCGCGATCGATGACAGCCGGGTGACCCCGGCCCATCAGGTCAACGACGGCGTCGATTTCGTCCCCACCCGCCCGTTCTACCTCTTCGCCCAGCACTTCTCGGCGATCGCGGCGGCCGGCCCGATCGCCGGGCCGATCATCGCCTGTCAGGCGTTCGGCTGGATGCCCTGCCTGCTGTGGATCGGGCTCGGCGTGGTGCTGATCGGGGCGGTCCACGACTTTTCGAGCCTCACCGCCTCGGTGCGCCACGGTGCCTGCTCGGTCGCCGAGATCGCCGGCGAGCACCTGGGGCGCCGCGCCGGGCTCGCCATGATGGCCTTCATCTGGATTGCCCTGGTCTACGTGATCGTCGCCTTCGTGGACATCACGGCGCGCAGCTTCGTGGTGGGGACGGAGGAGCTGCAGGCCGGCGCCGTCTCGTTCCACCCCGGCGGCGCGGTGGCGGCGGCGAGCGTCTTCTACCTGGCGCTCGCGGTGCTCCTCGGCATCGTGCAGAAGCTCTGGAAGCCCCCCCTGTGGCTGGTCACGGTGACCTTCGTGCCGGCGGCGTTCGCCTGCTCCTGGCTCGGCACCCTGGTCGCCAACGCCTTCCTGCTCGACGTCAAGACCTGGGGCGTGCTGATCCTGATCTACTGCGCGGTCGCCTCGGTGGTGCCGGTCTGGGCGTTGCTCCAGCCCCGCGGCTATCTCGGCGGCTTCGTGCTCTACGCCGCGCTCGGCCTGGGGATCGTCGGGATCTTCTTCGGCGGCTACGAGATCCAGCAGGTGCCGTTCAAGAGCTGGGACATCGGCGGCATGACCGGCACGCTCTTCCCCTTCCTGTTCGTGACTATCGCCTGCGGCGCCTGCTCCGGCTTCCACGGCCTGGTCTGCTCGGGGACCACCTCCAAGCAGGTCGATCGCGAGTCCGACATGCAGCCGGTGGGCTACGGGGCGATGCTGGCCGAGGCGTTCGTCGCCCTGATCGCGCTGGTGACGGTGATGATCGTCGGGCCCGAGGCGCTCAAGGGGCTCGCGCCGGGGACGATCTACGGCAACGGCATCGGCGAATTCCTCACCCTGATCATCGGCCGTCAGCACCTGCCGTTCGCCGTCACCTTCGGGGCGATGGCCTTCTCGACCTTCGTCTTCGACACCATCGACGTCTCGACCCGGCTCGGCCGCTACCTTCTGCAGGAGCTGTTGGGGTGGAAGGGGAAGGCGGGGGCGGTGGCGGCGACGCTCGCGACGGTGATCGCGCCGGGGCTGCTGCTGGCCTTCGCGGGGGAGGGGATGTGGCAGAAGTTCTGGACCCTGTTCGGGGCTTCGAACCAGCTCCTCGCGGCGCTCACGCTGCTGGCGGTGACGGTCTGGCTTTACCAGGCCCGGCGGCGCATCGCCTTCACGCTGCTGCCGATGATCTTCGTGCTGACCATCACGCTCTGGGCCCTCGGCAAGCTGACCTGGGCCAACCTGATGGCGACCCACGGCTTCGACGTCGAGCTGCTGAACGGCGTCGCGGCCCTGCTGCTGATCCTCCTCGCCCTCTACCTGGCCGCCTCGGCCCTGGTCAAGCTCCGCGCCGAGCGCGGGGGCGGCCGGGCGGTCCCCCTGCAGGCCTGAGGCCCCCTCACTGGCTACTCGGAGTGGGCGTTTGCCCGTCCACTCCAGCGGTCCGCACCCGAGACAAGGCGGCTGGGAGCGCCGGCGTCCCGCCGGCAATCTAATTTCATATGCCGGCGAGACGCCGGCGCTCCCAGCCGCGTCCTCTTGAATCCGAGCCAAAAAGAAAAAGGCCGCCGGGTTGCCCCGGCGGCCTTTTTGGTGCTTCAGGCGATCGGCTTAGAAGTCGAGGCCGACCGGGAGGAGGTAGCGGCGCGGGCTCTGGTAGTCGTTCTGGTTGCGGATGC
>DATAHG010000130.1:0-1539 GCA_036263295.1 Thermoanaerobaculia bacterium
GACAACTCCGCCCCTCCCGTGGCAGAATGTGGCCGGACTTCAGGTCAACCCAGGGAGGTGGCATGAGCCAACGTCTCCTGATCGGGGCCCTCGCGGGCCTGAGCTGGATGGTGGCGACTTCCGCGGCAGTAGCGCAGGAGACCGCCGAAGCCGCCACGGCCGCCGGCACTGCCGCCAGCGGCGGCGCCACATTCATTGATCTCCTCTTCGTCTTCATCCTGGCCACCTTCATCGGCCTGGGTGTCATCACCCGGGTGTCGCGGCTCCTGCACACCCCGCTGATGTCCCTCACCAACGCCATCTCCGCCATCGCCATCGTCGGCTCGCTGGTCATCGCCGGCCAGGATCACCCCGCGGTGATCAACCTCCTCGGCGCCGTGGCCATCTTCGCCTCGATGACCAACATCGTGAGCGGCTTCCTGATCACCGACCGCATGCTCAAGATGTTCAAACAGCAAGAGAGGCGGCCCAAGTGAGATTCCAGCTCATTCAGACCGCCTACCTCGCCTCGTCGGTCCTGTTCATCTTCGCGCTGTACTGGATGAACCACCCGCGCAGCGCCCGCCGCGGCGTCATGGCCGGGAGCGCCGGCATGGCGCTCGCCATCCTCGGCACCCTCCTGCAACCCGGCATCTCCCACTGGGGCCTGATCGGCGGCGCCGTGGCGCTCGGCATCCTCGTGGGCGTCCCGCTCTCCTGGGTGCCGCTGACCGCCGTGCCGCAACGGACGGCCCTCTCCCACGCCTTCGGCGGCCTCGCCGCCGGCCTGGTGGGCGTCGCCAAGTACTACCTCTTCCTGGGGGACGAGCCCGGCCACCTCTCGCCGTTCCTCATGAGCGCCATCGTCCTCGAGGTCCTCCTCGGCTTCCTGACCTTCACCGGCAGCCTCATGGCCGCCGGCAAGCTTCAGGAGCTGCGCTGGATCCCCCAGCGCCCGGTCACCTACCGCGGGCAGAACGCGGTCAACCTCGCGCTCCTGGGCATCGCCGTCCTCTGTGGCATCGGCGTCATCCTGCGGCCGGTGGAGCTGTCCCTGCTGTTCCCCCTGGTCATCATCCTGTCGCTCGTCTTCGGCGTGCTCCTGATCATTCCGATCGGCGGCGCCGACATGCCGACCGTGATCTCGCTCCTCAACTCCTACGCCGGCCTGGCCGCCGTGGCCATGGGCTTCGTGCTCGGCAACAAGCTGCTGGTGATCGCCGGAGCGCTCGACGGCTCTTCGGGTCTGATCCTGTCGATCATCATGTGCCGGGCGATGAACCGCTCATTCTCCAACGTGCTGTTCGGCGCCTTCGGCCAGGTGCAGGCCAAGGCCGCGGCTGGCGAGGCCAAGACGGCCAAGGCCGAGACCGCGGAAGGGGCGGCGCAGATCCTGGTCGAGGCCAGCCGGGTCGTCATCGTGCCGGGCTACGGCATGGCCGTCGCCCAGGCCCAGCACCGCGTGCGCGAGCTTTACGACCTGCTCACCAAACGGGGAGTCAACGTGCAGTTCGCCATCCATCCGGTCGCGGGACGCATGCCCGGCCACATGAACGTGCT
>DATAHG010000131.1:0-3641 GCA_036263295.1 Thermoanaerobaculia bacterium
TGGTTCCCCATGGTGATCGGTGAGTCCCTCTTCTATGCCAGCGACCGGGACGGCACCGTCAACCTCTACCGCCGGGCCCTCGACGGCAAGGGCGAGGAGGTCCAGCTCACCCGCTTCACCGAGGCCGACATCCGGCGCCCGATCACCGACGGTAAGACCATCGTCTACGAGAATGACGGCTACTTGCGGTCCTACGACCTCGCGACCGGACGGGACGAAAAGCTGAGCTTCGCTTTCCAGGGGGAGGACCTGGGGGCTCGCCCCTACGTGCTCAAGGCGGCCAAGAAGATCGCCAACGTCGCCCTCTCGCCGGGCGGCAAGCGGGTGGCGGTCGAGGCGCGCGGCGAGATCCTGGAGATCGCGGCGAACGGCAAGGAGTCCTGGAGCCGCACCGCGACCCCCGGGGTCCGCGAGCGGGTGCCGCGCTGGTCGCCGGACGGCAAGAGCCTGGCCTACCTGGGCGACGGAGCGGGCGACTACCAGATCTATCTGCAGCCCGCCGCCGGCGGCCCGGCCCGCCAGGTCGGCCAGCACTCCGGTCCGGTCGTCGAGGGTCTGCGCTGGTCGCCGGACAGCCAGAAGATCGCCACGGTGACCGAGGACGACGGTCTCGCCGTGGTGGACGTCAAGACCGGGGCGACGACCCCGGTCACGCGGGCCGAGAACGGCGGCGGCCTCACCTTCGACTGGTCGCCCGACAGCCGCTGGATCGCCTACAGCATCCCGGCCAAGAACGCCTTCGGCGTCATCTACCTCTATGAGGTCGCGACCGGCAAGTCGACCCGGGTGACCGACGGCTTCTACGACGACCGCAACGTCTCCTTCGACCTCACGGGCAAGTACCTCTATTTCACCTCCCCCCGCAAGCTCGACCCGACCCCCGGCCGGTTCGAGCAGAGCCTCAAGATCGAGGGGGCCGAGGTGGTCTGTCTGCTGCCTTTGACCAGGGATCTCAGGAATCCTCTGTTTCCGCAGGCGGAGACGGAGGAGGAGAAGGACGCGAAGGACGGCAAGGACTCGAAGGACACCCAGGCTCAGGTGCGGATCGACTTCGAGGGGCTGGCGGGGCGCGCCGTGGTGCTGCCGCTGCCGGCGGTCGGCCCGGAAGCCACCCTCATCGGGGCCAGCAACGGCGTCTTCTCCTTCCACGAGGGGAAGCTGCGGAAATTCGACCTCGCCTCGCAGGAGACGTCGATGATCTACGACGGCTCTCCCGAGATCCTGATGTCGTTCAACGCGGACCGCACCCGCTTCGCCTACTTCGAGAAGGACACCCTCGGGGTGGCCGAGACCAAGGCGGGGCAGAAGCTCGGCGCCGGCAAGATCGACACCGCTCCCCTGGAGGTCCGGGTCGATCCGCGGGCGGAGTGGCGCCAGATGTTCTGGGAGGCCTGGCGCTTCGAGCGCAACAACTACTACCGGGCCGACATGGGCGGGCTCGACTGGCAGGCGGTGGGGAAGCGCTATGAGAAGTACCTGCCCTACGTGGCCCACCGCCGGGACCTCGACTACGTCTTCGGCCTCATGCTCGGCGAGCTCTCCACCTCGCACGCCTACGTCTACCCGGAGCCGCCTGAGACCGGCGTGGCCGAGCGCGCCGCCAAGGCCGCCCTGCTGGGGGCCGACTACGAGCGCGGCGGCCCCGGCGACCGCTACGTCCGCTTCGCCCGAATCTACCGGGGCACGCTGACGCAGGACGGCCTGCGCGGCCCGCTGGGGGAGCCCGGGGTCAACGTCGAGCCGGGCGATTACCTGCTGGAGATCGACGGCCAGCCGGTGGACGCCTCGGTCAACCCCGGCTCGCTCCTGATCAACAAGGCGGGCCGGGTGGTCACCCTGACCGTCAACGACAGGCCGGGGCTCGACGGCGCCCGCCGGGTCGAGGTGCGGCCGATTCCGAACGAGGGGGACCTGCGCTACTTCGAGTGGGTGGAGGAGAACCGGCGCAAGGTCGACCAGATGTCGGGCGGCCGGATCGGCTACATCCACTACCCGAACACCTCGGAAGGCGGGCAGAAGGAGTTCATCCGCGGCTACTACGCCCAGACTGACAAGGACGCCCTGATCCTCGACGAGCGCTGGAACTCCGGGGGCGCGCCGCAGCCCATGGTGCTGCCGACGCTGGCCCGCCGGCGCCAGACCGTCTCCTTCTACCGCCGCTGGGGGATCGGCGGCGAGATCCTGGCGATCAACGGCCCAAAGGCAATGCTGATCAACGACTACGCCGGCTCGGGCGGCGATCTCACCCCCTGGATGTGGCGCGACTCCGGCATGGGGGCCCTGATCGGCACCCGCACCTTCGGCGGTCTGGTGGGTATCTCGGCGATGACCGACCTGATGGACGGCGGGCGGGTCAGCTCTCCCAGCCATGCCCGCTTCGACCCCAGGACCGGCCAGCAGATCGCCGAGAACGTGGGGATCGAGCCGGATATCGACGTCGACCTCCGGCCCGACCTGCTGGCCAAGGGGCAGGACCCGCAACTGGAGGCGGCGGTGAAGTACCTGCTGGACCAGCTCGAGAAGAACCCGGTCAAGGACGCGGCGCCGAAATTCGAGCTGCCACGGCCTTGACCATCTCCTCGTCCCCCGGCCGCGCCGCCTCGGCGGCCGGGGCCACCCCCTGGCGCCGCAGCTCGGCGCTGGTGACCGGACCCACGGCGGCGGCTCGCAGCTCGGGCCGCCTCCGCTCCCAGTCCTCTCCGAACAGGTCCACGAAGTGGCGCACGATGCGCGGGCTGGTGAAGGTCACCCAGCCGAGAGGAGAATCCCCGAACAGCTCGCGCGCCCGGGCCGGAGCCTCCGGCGGCAGGCGCTTGTCGTAGGCCACGATCGCGACTACCTCGGCGCCGGCCTGGCGCAGCCCCTCCAGAAGGGTCGGGCGGGCGTCCGATGCCTGGGGGAGGAGCACACGACGGCCTCCAGCCACGAGAGGCCCGAGATCCGCCACCAGCCCCTCGGCGTCGGAGCGCGTGGCGGCGAGGGCCGGCTCGATTCCGCGGGCGCGCAGGGCCGCGGCCGTGGCGGGGCCGACCACCGCGACCTGGACCCGGGGAGGGAGGGCCCCGCCCACGAGAGGGAGAAAAGACTCGACGGCGTTGGCGGAGGTGAAGACCAGCCAGTCGTAGAGGGCAATCTCGGCGGCGGCGCGTTCCAGCGGACGGCGATCGGCGGGGGGGACGATCTCCAGGAGGGGGAGGATCTCGACGCGGGCGCCGGCCGCCTCGAAGGCTGCGGCCAGCCCTCCCGCCTGGTGCTCGGCGCGGGTGACCACGACGCGCAGACCGGCGAGTGGACCCGAGCCGGTCATCCCACTTAGCTCTTCTTGGTCTTGCCGAGGCTCGCCAGGACCTCGTCGGCGCCGTCCGCGCGCATCGCGGCCACGCAGGCGGCGGCCAGCTCGGCGGGGTCCTCGCCGACCGCCTCGCCGCGGGCGGCGCGGCGACCGTCCGGCGTCGCCAGCAGGCCGGTGAGGCGCATCCGCCGGCCGCCGCCTTCGCCCTCCGCCCCCTCCGGTCTCGCCCAGGCGGCGAGGGGGAGGGTGCAGTCCCCGCCGAAGGCGGCGACCACGCGGCGCTCGATCTCGGCGGCCCGGGCGCTGGCGGCGTGATCCAGGGCGCGGCAGAGCGCCTCCGCCCGGCTGC
>DATAHG010000132.1:0-1901 GCA_036263295.1 Thermoanaerobaculia bacterium
ACGGCGGGCTCGGTGCAGGTTCCGGGCCGCACTCGCGCATTGTGGCTCGTCCAGTCGGGATCGCCGCGCCGGGCCGCGATCATGCGCCGGACCGCGATCTCGACCACCGTGCACCAGGCCGCCCAGTCGGTGTGATCGAGAATGGGGTAGTACCAGGTGTGCTCGCGCAGCTCTTCCAATTCGAGCCCGGGGCGCTGGTGGCGCAGCACCGCGTCCCCCAGGGCGAGCTGGCGGAGGAGCCCGGCCTGAAAACCCTGCGTCCAGCCGACCGTGCGCTCCAACTCGAGGCGCGAGGCGGGCTGCTCGGTCCACCCGGCCGCCTGCGCCTCTTCGGCCGCGATCAAGGCGTCGAAACCCTGCCGGATGGCCTGGATCTCCGACTCCGGCTGCGGCTGGCCCAGGAGCAGGATGGCGGTCCGCCCCAGGTCGCTTTCCAGGGCCTGGCGCTGGCGCTGGCGGAATACGGAATGGAAGATCCACTGCTTCACCTCGTCCAGCCGCGGGAAGCGCTGGCCGGGGTCCTTGACCGGAAAAAACTGGAGATAGTTGGGATGGTCGGCCAGATCGGGGATCTCGGTGCCGGCCGCCTGGCTGGCGGCGCGCAGGATCTCCAGGCCATGGAACTCCTTGCGCTGGGCCAGTCCGAAAAAGAACGCGGGCGCCTGCCGGGCGTCCACCGGTTCGGGAGGGGGTTGGTCCGGATGGTCCGGCTGCTCCGACTGGGCCTGCTGCGCGACCAGCCGGCGCTCGCGGCGGCGCTCGGCCATCTCCTCGTAAACGGTTCTGAAGGTGTGGTGGACCACCTGATCCATGCCGCTGTAACCGCAGAAGACCAGGGTACGCGTGCGCAGCAGGGTCATCAGGTAGTCCCGCGACCACGAATCGCGCCGCCAGTCCTGGATCTCCCGAAAGGTAAAGACCATCGACGGGAGATACGCCGCCCAATGGGGCGGCCTCGCTCGCGAATCGCGATAGAGATCGACGCTGCCGTGGAGCTTGAGGATCTGGGCGGCGCGGCGGTCGTCCCCCTGGCCGAAAAACTGAGTGGGATCGGCCACAGTGGAGTAGTAGTGATAGGTCGTGGGGGGGAGAAAGTTGTTCGCAACGGGGTCCTGCGACAGGGGGATCCCCTCCGGCATCCGGATCCGCGGAGTGAAGCCGGCGAGCCGGAACGCCCCTTCGAGCAGGAGATCGTAGTTGGTGGTCAGGAGGACCGGGCAGAGCCCTTCGCGTCCCAGCCAGGCGAGCGTGTGGTGGCGCGGCCGGAGGCGCTCCCCCCGCTCTCCGGTGTAGCTCGCGGCCACGCGGTCGAGCCGCGGATTGAGCGGCTCCCCGGCCATGACCTTTTGATCCACAAAACCCAATGTGTCGAGGAAGAGAGCCTTGCCCCGGCTCAATCTTCCCTGCAGCTTGACGAGATCATCGAGGTACATCTTCTGGTTGGGGACCATCGACGCGCTGTAACTGTGGAGCAGCTTTTTCTCGCGCAGCTCGACGGCTTCGTTGAACCCTGCCGGATCCTCCAGCCGGAAGACGGCCTCCAGCAACTCGCCGAAGGCGTTGCAGATCCAATCGTTGATCAGGTAGTAGTCGCGGGAGAGCTTCTCGAGATTTTTCTTGTGCGGCAGGGCCGGCTTGATCTTGCGCTCCTGCAGCGAGAACGTCTCGACCAGACGGGCGCGCAGCCTCTTGGCGTCGCCGCGGATTTTGTCGATCTCCAGCGGATTCTTGGACCTCAGCCCCTTGTCTTTTTCCAACAGATCGGTGATCGCCTCGAAGCGGACCAGCAGGCGGGCGATCAGGTCCCAGGAGGAGTTCGGCTCACTGTCGAGGGAGAAGCCGGCGCCGATGAAGAACACGACCTCGCCGCCCAGGATGCGGGTGACGAGGCGCTTCAGACC
>DATAHG010000133.1:0-2136 GCA_036263295.1 Thermoanaerobaculia bacterium
AGCGGCCGGGGTGCGGCGGCAGACGGCGCCGCGGCGCATCATGGCGGTCACCGCCCCGCTGGAGGTGGAGCTCGGCGCCAAGCGCATCCGGGTCTCCCCCTATCCCGGCCTGCGGATCCGCTACACGATCGACTTCGCCCATCCGGCGATCGGCCACCAGGAGCTGGAGCTCGACGTCGACCGCGCCACCTTCGTCGAAGAGCTGGCGGCGGCCCGCACCTTCGCCTTGCAGGAGGACGTCGATCGCCTGCACCGCCGCGGCCTCGGCCTCGGCGGCGACCTCGACAACTGCGTGATCTTCGGCCCCGAGGGTCCGAACAACCGGCTGCGTTTCCAGAACGAGCCGGTGCGCCACAAGGCGCTCGACGCGGTCGGCGACCTCGCCCTGGCGGGGGGTCCGCTCTGGGCCTACGTCGAGGTGGAGCGCGGCGGCCACCAGCTCCACTTCGCGATCCTCGAAGCCCTGCGCGAGAACCCGTCGTGCTGGGTCTGGATGCACGGCCAGACGCGGCCGGAAGAGCCTGTCCTGGAGCGGCCCGAGCGCCGGGTCCAGAGGTCGGCCGGCGCCCGCAACTGATTGATTGCTAACCGGCAGCCAGCCGGGCGCCCGCTCTCCGTCTCCTGGTCCCGCGAGTGCTATGCTCGTCGGACCGATGAGATGGAGAGCGCTCCCCGCCCTCGTTGCCGCCCTCTTCGGCCTCCTGGTCCTCGCCCCCCGGCTTCAGGCCGACCCGCAGATCTCGGACCTCCAGGTCAGCCTCGACGGCCAGCGCGCCCTGGTGAGCCTGCGGCTGCGCCACGCTTTCGACCGCCGGCTCTCGGACCGCCTCGAAAGCGGCCTGCCGACCACCATCCTCTACCGCTTCGAGCTGTCGCGCGACCGCAAGCGCTGGTACGACAGCCGCATGGACTCGGCCACGCTGGAGGCCACCGCCCTGTATGACGCCGTGGCGCGGGTCTACACCGTCCACTTCAAGCTCGACGGCGAGCTGATCAACAGCCGGACGGTGCGCGAGCGCAAGGAGCTGGAGGAGGCGATGACCCGGATCGAGCGGCTGCCGGTCTTCAACCTCGAGCCGGTCAAGACCACCCGGCGCATCCTGGTGCGGGCGCGCGCCGAGCTGGGCTCGCGCACGGTGCTGTCGTTCATCCCCGTCGCCCTGAACACGGATTGGGAGGAGTCGAACAAGTTCCGCCGGCCGCGCCCCTGAGCCGGTCCCCCCGAAAGCCCCCGATGGACCTCAAAGAGAAGATCCGGAGCCACCGCAAAGACCACCGGCTGATCGTCGTCGGTCTGGTGGTGCTGCTGCTCGCCTTCACGGCCCTCTTCTACCTGGCCCAGCGCAGCCGCGACCTGCCCGGCTTCCTGATCACCAACCGGGTCCTCCTGTTCGTCCTCTGGTACGTCAACGTCGTCCTGATCCTCACCGTCGTCTTCGTCCTGCTGCGCAACGTGTTCAAGCTGCTGGTCGAACGGCGCCTGCGGCTGCTCGGCTCGACCTTCAAGCTCAAGCTGGTCGCCTCCTACATCGGCCTGTCGCTGATCCCGGTGCTGCTGCTGTTCGCGATCGCCACGGAGCTGCTGCAAGGGTCGATCGACCGCTGGTTCAGCACGCCGATCGCGCCGGTCCTCGAACGCGGCAACGCCGTGTCCCAGGCGCTTTACGACCAGATCGAGCGGACGAACCTGCGGGACGCCTGGCGGGTGCAGCGGGAGATCCAGGGGTTCGACCTGGAGGACCCGGAGCAGCGGCCGCGGCTCACCCGGCGGCTCCAGGAGCTGCGCACGGAGCTGGATCTCGACCTGCTGGCGGTGTACCAGGGGGGAGAGTTCATCGGCGCGGTGCTGGACTCGCAGGCCGGCATCCCGGACCTGCCCGAGCCGGGGCGGGAGTTCCTGCAGGAGGCCGCCACGGAAGGCGAGGCGGTCGGCATCGAGACGCCGCCGGGGATCGCCGGCAGCCTGGTGCTGGCTGCCGCGGCTGATCCCAACGCCGGGGTTGATCCCAACGCCGGCCCGGCCGGCGGAAAGCCTGATCCCAACGCCGGTCCGATTGGCGAAGGCAGGGAACCGGCCATCGTCGTCGCCGGCAGCCTCCTGGAGCCCGAGCTGGCCGACCGCAGCCGGCGGCTGGT
>DATAHG010000134.1:0-1693 GCA_036263295.1 Thermoanaerobaculia bacterium
GGGTCGAAGCGCTCTTCGAGGCGGTCGATCTCGGTCTCCATCTGGGCGTTGAGCTCGGTGAGCTGGGCCTTGAGCGTCTCGACGTTCTCCTCGGCGCGGCCGACGTCGCCGCGCTCTTCCATGGCGCGGCCGACGCCGCGCACCGCCGAGGTCGCCTTGTTGAGGTTGGTGCGGCTGAACAGCTTGCGGCCGAACAGGGCGGCGGCGACCGCCGTGCCGGTCGAGACCAGGGTGTGCCAGGTCTGCTGGCGGGCCTGCTCGGCCTGTTTCTCCTTGGCCTGCTCGGCGCGCCGCAGGCGCTCTTCGATCTGGCCGACCTTGGCGCCGTATTTCTTGCGCAGTTCGGCGACCTGGTCGTCGCGCTTCTCGCGCGCCTTCTCGGTCAAGCGGATCCGGAAGTCGCGCTCGCTCTCCCCCGGTTTCGACAGCTCCTCCAGCGTCGGGCTGCGGAACAGCTCGCAGCGCCGCGTGCGGTAGAGCGACTCTTCCAGATCGTTCTCCCAGCCGGCGTAGCTCTTCGCCCGCACCGCCGGATCCGGCAGCGCTGCGAAGCGCGCCCCGCCGGCCGGCTCGGTCTCCAGGTCTTCCTTGCGGACGTCGATCGTCTCGGCGGCGTACCAGTCCACCTCCCCGCCGGCCAGGGCGGCCAGCAGGGAGAGGTCTTCGGCGTGCTCGATGCCTTTGCGAGCGTCCACATAGTGGACGGTGGACTGGGCGAAGAGGCAGGGCTGATAGACGATCCCGTCCGGCCGCGCCCGCACCGGCAGGAAGGCCTGCTGGACGTCGGGCGGCAGGACCGGCGGCACGCTCGCCAAGCCGGCGGCGTCCCCGGCCGGGGCGGAGGCGGCGGCCGGCGTCTGGCTCGGGACCGGCGAAGACGGCGTCGCGGTCTCCGGCACGCCGGTCGGGGCGACCGCCAGCGAGGCGGCGGCGAGCCGGCCGGGCTTGCGGGCGTCCATCAGGCGCTTGATCTCCGGCCGGGTGAGCGGCCCGCGCAGGTAGGACAGCGCCCAGCGGCACTGGAAGACCACCGGCTCGTCCTCGTGGACGTTGTGGAGCAGGAAAATGCGGTTGCCGAGCCCGGCCAGCACCTGCTCGGTGTGGGCGCGGTCGAAGTGGCCGCCGGCCGCGGCGCCCTCCAGGCCGTCCATCAGGCGCATCTTGTCGCGCTCGGTCTGCAGGCGGCCAAGGAACCAGGTGCCGACGTTGGCGAGCCCCTTGTAGTCGAGGTCGGCGGGGTTCTGGGTGGCGAGCACCAGCCCGAGCCCGAAGGCGCGCGCCTGCTTGAGCAGGGTGAGCATCGCCCGCTTCGACGGCGGCTCGGCGACCGGCGGCATGTAGCCGAACACCTCGTCCATGCAGAGGATGGCGCGCAGGCTGGTCGTGCCGGTGCGGCTGCGCATCCACCCCAGGGTCTGGTTGAGCAGGAGCGAGACGAAGAACATCCGCTCGCGGTCGGACAGGTGGGCGATCGAGAAGATCGCCACCCGCGGCTTGCCGGCCTCGGTGTAGAGCAGCTTGTCGACGTCGAGCGGATCGCCCTGCAGCCAGGCGGCGAAGCCCGGCGAGCCGAGCAGGTTGTTGAGCGCCATGGCGAGGCCGAAGCGGTCTTTCGAGGGGTAGAAGGACTCGATGTCCATGACCCCGACGCGCTCGACCGGCGGTTTCTGGATCTGCGCGATCAGGCTCGGCA
>DATAHG010000135.1:0-4488 GCA_036263295.1 Thermoanaerobaculia bacterium
CGTGAAGCCGAGCACCGTGCCGTCGATGCCCACCTGGTCGATGCGCGGCAGATTGCCCGGGTTGTTCGCCACCAGGAGATCGAGGCCCCAATAGGCGAGGAGCAGGCCGACCAGGCTGCCGAGCAGCGACAGCAGGATCCCTTCCGCGAGCATCTGGCGCAGGATGCGGGTGCGCGTCGCGCCCATGGCGACGCGGATGGCGATCTCATGACGTCGCGACAGGCCCTGGGCGAGCAGGAGGTTCGCCACGTCGGCGCAGGCGATCAGCAGCACCAGCCCGACCGCGCCGAGGAGCAGATAGAGACCGGAGCGGACCGGACCGACCAGCTCGTCGTTCATCCGCACCGTCTTGAGCTGGAAAGTCGAGTCGATGTTGGCCGGGAACTGCGCCGCGTAGGCCTTGCTGATCCGGTTGATGTCCTCGCTGGCCATCTCGGCGGTCACGCCCGGCTTGAGCTTGGCGGCGCCGAAGAGGAAGCCCGAGCCCCCCTCGATCTGCTGCTCGGAGAAGAAGCTCAGCTCCTGGGCCCGCGGCAGCCAGATGTCGGTCGTGGTGAACGGGAAGCGCAGCACCTTCGGCATCACCCCGATGACCTCGAACGGCCGCCCTTCGAGCTGGATCACCTTGCCGACGATGGCGGGGTCGCTGCCGAAGCGCCGCTGCCAGAAGCCCTCGCCGAGGAGCACGACGTCCGGCCCGCGCCGCTCGTCCTCCTGGGCGTTGAAGCGGCGCCCGGCGATCGGCTCGACGCCCCAGACGTCGAAGAACTCCTTGCTGACGCGGGTGCCGTGGACGGCCTCGGGGTTCTCCCGGTCAGTCAGGTTGAAATCCTCGTCATGGTAGACGGTGACCGACTCGAAGCTCCGGTTCTGGTCGCGGATCGCCCGGAACTTGGTGAACGAGATCTCGGTCTGGGCGATGCCCTGCTCCGGGGAGGTCGCCCAGATCTTGATCAGGCGGTCGGCGTCCTTGTAGGGCAGCGGCTTCAACACCACCGAATTGAGGATGCTGAACGTCGCCGTGTTGGCGCCGATGCCGAGGGCCAGGGCGAGGACCGCGATCAGGGTGAAACCAGGCTGCTTGAGGAGCCTGCGAAAGCCGTACTCGAAATCTCGCAGCATCTCGTCGTCTCTCTTGCTCTCCCGGGGGCGGGGGTGGTTGGTGGTAGAGGATCTCGCGAGGGCGAATTTTAGGCGCGAGCCAATCTACAGAACGTCACACAGGCGGTCAACCGGCGCGGTCTCCCGCGACCTCCCCGCGACCTTCCAATACAGAGGTGCATCGAAGGGCCTCTTCGCGCCCCTTCCCGGAAGACCAATTTCGGGGTTCCGGATTCCCATCACATTGGAACCGGCCGGCGACTGCCAATGTCACCCCCGCTCCCTACTCTGGGGCTCAGGGCGAGCCCGGTGGACGGGATGGGCGAGAGCGAGGCCGGGCCGCCCTCTGAGCGAGAACCAGGGAGAAAACAGGGAGGTTGCGATGCAGACTCAGCTCCAGGTCACCCCGACGGCGGCACCGACTCCACAGGCCCCAACCCTCAACCCCGTGCTCCGGGAGCTGGTCCGGTCCCTCACCGCGGTCCTGGCCGCCGAGACCGACCCGGAACGCCGGGCGTCCGAAGCGGCCCGGGCCCTGCAGCCCTTCCTCGGCCACCCCCGGCTGCTCGATCCGTCCCAGTGCGAGCCCGATCCGACGCGCTACCGCCAACACCCGCTCTACACGGCTGGCGACGGCAGCTTCTCGGTCGTGGCCCTGGTCTGGATGCCCGGCCAGGCCACGCCGATCCACGACCACGTCTCCTGGTGCGTGGTGGGGGTCCATCAGGGAGTGGAAGAGGAGATTCAATACGACCTGGTGCAGCGGCCGGGCGATCCCTACCTCGTGCCGATCGGGGCCTGTACGAACCCCGCCGGCACCGTGGCCGCCCTCACCCCGCCCGGAGACATCCACCTCGTCACCAACCCCGGTCCCGGCATCGCGATCTCGATCCACGTCTACGGCGCCGACATCCGCGAGCGCGGGACGAGCATCCGCCGCCGCTACGACCTGGAGGTGAAAGCGGTGGCGGAAGCTCCGGTCCACTGAAGAAGAGAGCCTACTGGTTCGGCTCGATCGGCACGCGCTGCGCCCCGCGGATGATCCAGGGGCGCTGCTCCTGCTGGAAATCCGGGCCCGGGCCGACGAAGAGGGTCTCCGCGAAGGCGCCGGTCGCCCCGCCGGGGGCGTCCTGGGTGACCCGGACGTTGATCTCGAACGAATCCGCGTCGGCCGCCTTGACCGAACCGAACTCCCAGTCCGTGAAGGCGGTGTCCGATGACGGGCCGGATAGCGCGAGCCCGCCCTGGCCGGTGTTGTACTGCGCCAGCGCGTCGCCGCTCAGGAAAGCGCGGGCGCGCGGGACATTGCCCCGCAGGCGGGCGCGCATGAAGGCCTGCACGAACTTGCGAGCCCCCTCCTCGCCCGGCGAGGTCTGCTGGGGGTAGCGGTCCGGCTCGGGCGCGGGCGCCGGAGCCGTGGCGGCGGACGGCGCCGGCTGCGCGGTCTCCGAATTGTCAGTCTTCTCCCGGGAGCAACCGCCGAGCGCGGCGAGGGCGGCGACGCAAAGCAGCGCGACGGCTGCGGAATGACGTTTAAGCAAGAGTCTCCTCCTTTTCGGATGCCTCGACGGCTTCTTCTTCCCCTTCCCCTTCTTCCTCCGACTCGAGCGGCATGGGATCCCGCAGCCGTGCGACCGGCGGAGCGAACGCCAGGGCCGCCGCGGTGAGGGCCGCGCCCATGTCCCCCCCCGGACCCTTGTTGAGCTCGCCCAGGATCCAGGCGGCGAGAATATCGCGCTCCTCCGGTCCGAGCGGCAGGCCGGCGCTCTCGCACAGCCCCACCACATTGCGGAAGAAGCAGCTCCCCAGCGCCAGCGGATCGTCCGGACCGTTCTGGCCGAACCGGTGGCCGGCGAAGGTGATGCCGCGCAAGATGAAATTGACGCTCGCCCGGGCGATCGACGCCCCCTCCTCGATACAGCGGTCCCGCACCGCCTTGGAGGTGCGGGTGAGGAAATAACCGTGCTCGTTGACCTCCTCGGCAATCCGGCGGAACACCTCGCCGTACTCCGCCGGAGTGAGATAGGGGGTGTCGGTGAGCTGGTGGACCCGGTAGGCGAGCGAGCTGAGCGAGGGATCCTGGTCGGCCAGCTCGTCGGGCCGGCCGTCGCTCGGGAGCTGGTGACGCTCGGGATCGTAGAGATAGCCCGGCTTGAGGGACGACACGGCGAAGCCGGGGTCGTTCTTCCCCTCCAACAGATCGCGGAACGTGCCGGCCCCGGCCCAGCGCGAGGCGAGCACCTGGTCGCCGAAGCGGGTGATCACCATCTGCGCCGCCCGCGCCATCGGCACCGGCGTCTCCGAGCTCTCGACCACCCCGTGGAGATACTCCAGGATCTGCGCCGTCATCGCGACGTTGTCGAGCTGGTGGGCGCGGACCGAGGAGGACCGCTCGCGGTCGTCCTCGTCGTCCTCGCCGCCGCGGTCGCCCTCGAAATCGGCGGCGACCGTCACCGCCCAGGGATCGCCGTCCATCATGATCAGATCGCGCCGAGCCTGCACCACCGCCGTGGTCATGGCGCGCAGGCTGTAGAAACCGAGCCAGTTGCTGTTGGTGGTGAACTCCGGGAACTGCCGGAAGATGGCGGGCAGGGCGGTCGCGACCAGCTCGCCGCTCTCGCTCGCCTGCTCATAGACCTTGTCGGCGATCCGGCGCAGCAGATCCGGCGTCGCCGTCGCGCCTTGCAGCGCCGGAGCCGGCAGCCCGATCCCGGCCGAGCGGTTGGACTGCACGTCCACCACCCCGATCGCCTCTTCCAGGAACGTGTCCTGGTCGATCAGCAGGTCGCAGGCCGCCTTGTAGGCCGCCGAGGCCGGGCCCACGGCCAGCACGGCGCTGCGGCGGTCGTGCTTGGAGAGGCGCAGCAGGACCGGCGTGAAATCGGCGTCCCCCGACAGGATGATGAACTCGTCGAACCGCGTGGCATGGCCCAGCGTGTCGAGGAGATCCATCACCATGTGGATGTCGGCGCTGGTCTTGCCGCCGCTGGTGAGCGGCGGGCAGTCCACCACCTCGAAGGCGGAACGGCTGAAAAAAGGACGGAAACGCGCGAATTGGGCCGGGTTCAGGTAGCAGCGGCGAAAGAGAATCTTGCGCTTCTGCCGGTTGGGGCCGGGGGTGGCCCCCTCCCAGGGGAGGTTGTCCTGAAGCCAGTGCAGCCAGCGCGACGGATTCGTCGCAAACTGCTCGGCGGCCCTGGGGTCCTCGTGCTGGAGCCCCAAATAGATGTTGTCAAAATCGACGAAGAGCGCTGTCCGCACGTGCGGGGCGCCCGGCGCCGGGCTCGCGGAGGGATCAGTCATCAGAAAATCTCCAAAGTAAAACGGGCCCGGTGGCGCCCTCCCGCCGAAGAGGCGGAGGACCCCGGACGGCGGGATCTTAGCAGG
>DATAHG010000136.1:0-11760 GCA_036263295.1 Thermoanaerobaculia bacterium
GACCCCATGGCCTGGATCTACCTGATCATCGCCGGCCTGCTCGAATGTGTCTGGGCGGTCAGCCTCAAGCGCACCGAAGGCTTCACCCGCCTGGGGCCGAGCCTCTTCACCCTGGCCGCCATGGTCGTCAGCTTCTACCTGCTGTCCACCGCCTTGAAGACGCTGCCCACCGGGACGGGCTACGCGGTCTGGGTCGGAATCGGCGCGGTCGGCACGGCGCTGTTCGGGATCTTCTTCCTGGGCGAGCCCCGCAATGCCTTGCGGTTGGTTTCGATCGCCTTGATCGTGCTCGGGGTTATCGGGTTGCGACTGGGGTCCGGTTCAGGGCACTGAAACTGCGGCTCGCCGGGCTCGAAGACCCCTTGGTCGAAGATCTGACCTGACTCACCGGACCCATTCACCGCCTCATCGCCCCCGGTCCCCAGCGTGGGGACCGCTCGCGGTGCCTCATCGACTGTGGTCCCCAATGTGGGGACCGCTCGCAATGACTCACCGGCTGGGGTCCCCAGCGTAGGGACCGCTCGCGATGACTCACCGGCTGTGGTCCCCGGCGTGGGGACCGCTCGCGAGGACTCAGCAGCTCTGGTCCCCGGCGTGGGGACCGCTCGCGATGACTCATCGGCTCTGGTCCCCAGCGTAGGGACCGCTCGCGAGGACTCACCGGCTGGGGTCCCCGGCGTAGGGACCGCTCGCGAGGACTCACCCGCTGTGGTCCCCGGCTTGGGGACCGCTCGCGATGACTCACCCGCTGTGGTCCCCACCTTGGGGACCGGAGAGGATGACCCGCCGACTGCGGTCCCCAAGGTGGGGACCGGGCTCGATCTGCCTCCGTTCTCTGTCGCCAAGCCGACGCGGCTTCCGCTAGCATCACCCTCGTGCAGCGCTACGACATCGTCGTGCCCGCTCGCAACGAGGAGTCGACCGTGGCAGGCGTCGTAGACGCGGCTCGTGCCGCCGCCGGAGTCGGCCGGGTCGTCGTGGTCGACGACGGCTCGACCGACGGTACCGCCGAGGCAGCCCGCGCGGCCGGCGCCACGGTGGTTCCCGGCGCGGCCCCAGGGGAGCCCGGCAGCAAGGCGCGGGCTCTGGCGGCCGGGGTCGCCGCCACGTCCGCTGCCGTCCTGGTCTTCTTCGACGCCGACATCCTCGGCGCCCGACCCTCTCACTTCGAGTCTCTGGCTGCGCCGGTCCTGGACGACACCGCCTGGCTGTCGTGCGGGATCATCGACTACGGGGCGGTCCGCAACCCCTTCTTTCTCCGCCTGCCTCCGATCACCGGCCTGAGGTCGCTACGCCGCGAGGTCTTCGCGGGAATTCCAGCGGAGCTCCTGTCGGTCCGCAATGGCTTCCAGATCGAGATCCGCATCAACGAGGTGATCGCCCGCCGCGGGCTGCCGAGCACGATCCGCGTGCTGCCCGGGCTCGGCCATCGCACGAAGATCGCGAAGGTGGGGTGGCGCCGGGGGCTCCCCGCCCATCTTTCCATGAGCCGCGAGCTTCTTCAGTGCCTTCGCCTGGTGCCGCTGTGGACGTACGGCGCCTATCTCAGGAACCTGCGCGTCCTGCCCCCCGCGGCGGCCGCAGCGAACATTCCGACCGCCGAGCCCGCCCCGGCCGTTCATCCGGCACCGGATGGGTCTCCGTAAGGAGAAGTATGAGATCGCCCCTGCTCAAGACTTTCGCCGCCAGCGCCCTGCTCGTCCTCGGGCTCGCCGGGCCGGCCCGCGCCGCCGATCCGGACTATTCGGCCTGGCAGGCGCTGCTCGCCAAGCACTACGACCCGGCCCGCGGGATGGACTACAAGGCGCTCAAGGCGACCGACAAGGCCGCCCTCGACCGCCTGCGCCAGCAGATGGCCGGGGTCGACGTCAAAGGGCTCACCCCCAAGGAGCAGCTCGCCTACTGGATCAACCTCTACAACGTCTCGGTGGTCAGCATCGTGACCGACAACTATCCGGTCGAGTCGATCCGCGACATCTCGACCGACCCGATCGTCCGTCTGAACGTCTTCAAGAAGGACTCGGTGGCGATCCGGGGAGGCAAGATCTCGCTCGATTCGATCGAGAACGACAAGATCCGCGCCGGGTTCAAGGACCCGCGCATCCACTTCGCCATCAACTGCGCCGCCGAGAGCTGCCCGCCGATCCGCCCCGAGCCCTATGTGGGGGCACGGATCGACGAGCAGCTCGACGATCAGGCCCGCAAGTTCCTGAACGGACCGCATGGGGTCCGCCTGGAGAAGGACGGGTCGGAGGTCACGGTGCACACGACGAAGATCATGGACTGGTTCGGCAAGGACTTCGACACCTGGGGCGGCGGCAAGGTCGCCTTCCTGCGCAAGTATCTCTCCCCCGACAAGGTGAAGACGCTCGACGCGGCGGGGGGGAAGGCGGATTTCAAGTACGACGACTACAGTTGGAAGCTCAACGACACGTCGAAGTAGTCGGAAGGGAGCGGGATGATCGGAGAGAGCGGAGCCTTGCGCCGTGCCTGGGGGTTGCTGCTCGATCCGGCCACCCCGGAGAAGAGGCGGCTTCTGGCCGAGCGGTGGGAGGGGCTCGACCCGGCCTTGCGGCTCCCCGGCCAGGGCCTCGGCCAGAAGGCGACCGGCTGCGGTGCGACGGTGGGGGTCCAGCCGCGCTGCGACTTCGCCTGCACCGGGTGCTATCTCGGCCAGGAGGCGAACCGCATCCCGGCTCTGGGGCTGCCGGAGGTGCTGGCCCAGATCGACGAGCTGCGGCGCTATCTCGGCCCCAAGAGCAACGTCCAGATCACCGACGGCGAGGTGACATTGCGGCCGGTCGAGGAGCTGGTCGAGATCCTGCGCCACGCCCGCTCGATCGGCGCGATCCCCATGGTCATGACGCATGGCGACCAGCTCCGGCTGCGGCCGGGCCTCCTCGAACGGCTGATGGAAGAGGGCGGGCTCACCGAGGTGTCGATCCACGTCGACATCACGCAACGCGGGCGGGTTGGCTGGAAGGCGCCGAAGTCCGAGCTGGAGCTGATGCCGTTGCGGGAAGAGCTGGCCGACCTGGTGCGGACCGCCCGGCAGCGCACCGGCCTGCCGCTGCGGGCGGCGACCACGCTCACCATCACGCGCCAGAACCTCCCCCAGGTGGCCGACGTGGTGCGCTGGACGGTGCGGCACCGCGACGCTTTCAGCCTGATCAGCTTCCAACCCCTGGCCCAGGTGGGGCGGACCCGCAAGTCGCTCGAAGGGGTGACCGCGGACGAGCTGTGGGAGGAGATCGGCCGCGCCACGGCCGGTTTCGGCCTGGTGTTGGAGAGCACCGGGCCGCTCCATTTCGGCCACACGGACTGCACGCGATTCGTGCCGTTGCTCGCGGTCGAACGGCGGGGGGAGACGCGGCTCCTGCAACTCATCCGCGACCGGCCCGAGGACGTGGCGATCATGGAGGAGCTGTTCGCGAGCGGCCTCGGCGGCATGGCCTTCCGCGACGACCGGCCGGCCGAGAAGGTCGCGCGGGGCCTGGGGGCACTCGGCCACGCCCCGGGGTTCTTCCTGAACCGGGTGCGCCGCTGGGCCGGCCGGCGCTTGCGCGAGGAGATCGGCGTCTCGCTGCCGGGGCTGCTGGTCGAGGCCGTGCGCGGCCAGGCCCGGGCCGGCGGTCTCACCCTGACCAGCCATCACTTCATGAGCCCCGCGGAGCTCGACACCGAGACCGGGCGCGAACGGCTCGCGGCTTGCGTCTTCCGCCTGCCGGTCGATGGCGAGATGGTGCCGATGTGCAGCATGAACGCGGGTGGAATCCGCGAGAAGCTCTATGCCGGAATTGGCCGTCCCGCTTCTTTTACGCCGAAACACTAGACGAGAGGATCTCTCGCACCAACCCCGGTGCGCCTTTCCCAAGGAGGCCTCATGAAGAAGCGCGACAAGAAGCTGCAGCTCAACCGCGAGACGATCGCCAACCTGCACCAGGTCAAGGGCGCCGCCGTGGCGATCCGCCAGATCGGTGCCGAGGGCGAAATCGCCAGCGCCGGTCCGGACATCTGCTACATCTCGGACTGCAACCCCTGCGAGACCACGGTCTACGCTGACCGGGACCTGGCCTAGTCGTCTCCCTCGAGGAGCGCCGGCCCGGCCCGGCCCGGCGGCGCTCCTCACCCGGCGGCTCTCCCCCGGGCCTTATAATCCCCCGCATGCCCGAAGCCGCTCCTTCCAGCCCGGTCTCCCAACCTGTCCATGTCGTCGGCGGCGGCCTCGCCGGCTCCGAGTGCGCCTGGCAACTCGCCGAGCGCGGCGTGCCGGTGGTCCTCCACGAGATGCGGCCGGTCAAGGGGACGCCGGCCCACAAGTCGGGCGATCTCGCCGAGCTGGTGTGCAGCAACTCCCTGCGCAGCGACGACCCGTTCCACGCGGCCGGCCTGCTCAAGCGCGAGATGGAGTCGTTCGGGTCGCTGATCATCGGCACGGCGCGCGACGCCGCGGTGCCCGCCGGCAGTGCCCTCGCCCTCGACCGCGACCGCTTCGCCGCACTGGTCACGGAGCGCATCGCCGGCCATCCCCGGATCGAGCTGCGGCGCGAGGAGGTCACGGCCCTGCCCGGCGAGGGCGATGTGATCCTCGCGACCGGCCCGCTCACCTCGGAGGCGATGTCCCGCGTGCTCCAGGAGCTGCTGGGCAGCGACTACCTCTATTTCTATGACGCCATCGCCCCGATCGTCGAGGCCGACAGCCTCGACTACGGCAAGCTCTTCTGGCAGTCGCGCTACGGCAAGGGGGAGGGGGAAGACTACCTCAACGCTCCGATGGACCGCGAGCAGTACCTCGCCTTTCACCAGGCGGTCACCGAGGCCGAGGTGCTGGTGCCGCACGACTTCGAGAAGGCGGTGTTCTTCGAGGGATGCCTGCCGATCGAGGAGTTGGCGCGGCGCGGCGTCGATACGCTGCGCTACGGCCCGATGAAGCCGGTGGGGCTCACCGCGCCGGACGGCCGGCGGCCCTACGCCGTGGTCCAGCTCCGCCAGGAGAACCTGGCGAAGAGTCACTTCAACCTGGTGGGGTTCCAGTCCCGCATGAAGTGGGGGGACCAGCAGCGGGTGCTCAAGATGATCCCGGGGTTGGAAGAGGCCCGCTTCGTGCGCTTCGGGCAGATCCACCGCAACACGTTCATCAACTCGCCGGTCCACCTCGACACCCACTACCGGATCAAGGCGGCGCCGCGGGTGCGCCTCGCCGGCCAGATCACCGGCGTCGAGGGATACCTCGAATCGGCCGCGACCGGCCTCGCGATCGGCCTCTATCTCAGCCTGGAGCGCCAGGGGCGGCCGGCCGAGTCGATCGAGCCGTTCCCTTCCACCACGGCGCTCGGGGCGCTCGCCCGCCATCTGACCGAGTCGGATCCCAAGCACTTCCAGCCGGCCAACATCAATTACGGCCTGTTCACGGAGCTGGAGGGGCGGGTGCGCAAGGGGGACCGCCGAGCGGCCTACGTCGAGCGCGCCCAGGCCGAGCTGGCCGCCTGGGCGGGACGCCAGGGGGTCCCCTCCCTGGCTGAAGCAGCGGTCTAGCGGGCCCTCTCCATGCGCGAGCTGATCCACCGCTACCTGGAGCACCTGGCCGACGAGCGCAACGTCTCGCCGGAGACCCTGCGCGCCTACGATCTCGACCTGCGCAAGTTCCTGGCCTTCCTGGCCGAGTTCCTGGGCCGCGCCCCCGAGGACATCCAGCCCGGGGACGCGGACACCCTGGCGGTGCGCTCGTTTCTCGCGGCCCTCACCCGCGACGGCCTCGGCAAGCGTAGCCAGGGACGCACCCTCTCGGCGGTGCGGAGCCTCTTCCGCTACGCCTGCCGCGAGGGGGTCCTGGCGGCCAACCCGGCGCAGACCGTGCGCACCCCGAAGCAGCCGAAGACCCTCCCCCGCCACCTGCGGCCGGGCGAGATCGAAAACCTGATCGAGGCGCCGGTGGCCGGTGAAGGGCCGCTGGCCCTGCGCGACCGGGCGATCCTCGAGCTGCTCTACGCGGCGGGGCTGCGGGTCAGCGAGCTGGTCGGGCTCGACTGGCGCGCCATCGACCTCTCGGCCCGGGTGCTGCGGGTGGTCGGCAAGGGGCGCAAGGAGCGCATGGTGCCCTTCGGCCGGCCGGCGGCGGACGCCCTGCGCGCCTGGCTGGAGGTCTGGGAGGCGGTGCGGGCGGGCAAGGGGGGCGAGGACGACGAGCCGGTCTTCCTCAACAACCTCGGCGGCCGCCTCACCGACCGCTCGGTGCGGCGGGTGATCGACCGCTGGGTCGAGCAGGCGGCGGTCGCCCGGGGGGTCCACCCCCATACCCTGCGCCACACCTTCGCCACCCACCTTCTGGAGAACGGCGCCGACTTGCGGGCGATCCAGGAGCTCCTGGGGCACAGCTCGCTCTCGACCACCCAGAAATACACCCACCTGGAGGTCGACCGGCTGCTCACGGTCTACCGGGGGGCGCACCCGCGGGCGCGGCGGGACGTGGACTGAGCGCCCCGCCCTCCGGTAAGATCCGGCCTGCCCCTTTCCCGGGGAGCCCGCCCTGTTACAATCCCGTCCCCATGATGGATACCTTCTCTTCGACCACCGTCCTCCTCGTCCGTCGGGACGGTAAAGTCTGCATGGCGAGCGACGGCCAGGTCACGATGAATAACAGCACCATCGTCAAGGGTGGTGCGAAGAAAGTACGCCGGATCGGGAAGGGCAAGATCCTGGTCGGCTTCGCGGGCGGCGGCGGCGACGGCCTCGCCCTGATCTCGCGGCTGGAGTCGAAGCTGGAGGAGTACGGCGGCAATTTCGAGCGCGCCGTGGTCGAGCTGTCGAAGGACTGGCGGACCGACCGTGCCATGCGCCAGCTCCAGGCGGTCATGCTCGCGACCGACAAGGACAAGAGCTTCATGGTCACCGGCTCGGGCGAGCTGCTGCAGCCGGACGACGAGGACGGGATCCTGGCGATCGGCTCGGGCTCGAACTTCGCTCTTTCGGCGGCGCGCGCCCTGATGCGCCATACCCCTTTGTCGGCCGAGCAGATCGCTCGCGAGGCGATGAAGATCGCCGCCGAGATCTGTGTCTTCACGAACGATCATGTCAACCTCGAAGAGCTCTAGGAATAGCATGGCCACTCAGATCACCGGCGAGGTCCAGATGGGCCTTCTGATTGAAAACATGACTCCGCGCGAGATCGTCGCGGAGCTCGACAAGTACGTGGTCGGGCAGCGGCAGGCCAAGCGGGCCGTGTCGATCGCGCTGCGCAACCGCTGGCGCCGCCAGCAGCTCCCGGCCGACATCGCCGACGAGATCGCGCCCAAGAACATCCTGATGATCGGGCCGACGGGCGTCGGCAAGACCGAGATCGCCCGCCGCCTCGCCAAGCTGGCCAAGGCGCCGTTCCTCAAGGTCGAGGCGAGCAAGTTCACCGAGGTGGGCTATGTCGGCCGCGACGTCGAGTCGATGGTGCGCGACCTTGTCGAAATCGCCGTCACCATGGTCAAGGAGGAGAAGCGGGAGTCGGTGCGCGAGGCCGCCGCCCAGCGCGCCGAGGAGCGCCTGCTCCAGCTCCTGGTGCCGCCGCGCCCGATCAGCAGCTATCTGCGCCACGAGCCCGACGAGGAGGAGGACGACCTCAACGCGACGCGGGAGAAGTTCCGCGACAAGCTGCGCTCGGGCGCCCTCGACAGCCGCCGCGTCGAGATCGAGGTGGACGAGTCCGCCTACCCCAGCCTGGAGATGTTCACGCCGCAGGGGGTCGAGGAGGTCGGCCTCAACATCAAGGACATGCTGCCCGGCCTGTTCGGCCGCAAGAAGAAGCAGCAGGTCACGGTGGTCGAGGCGCGCGAGATCCTGCAGCAGCAGGAGGCCGAAAAGCTGATCGACCGCACCCAGGTGTCGCGCGAGGCGCGCACCCGGGTCGAGCAGGGCGGCATGATCTTCCTCGACGAGATCGACAAGATCGCCGGGCGCGAGGGGGGCCGCGGCCCCGACGTCTCGCGCGAGGGGGTGCAGCGCGACCTCCTGCCGATTGTCGAGGGCACCAATGTCTCCACCAAGTACGGGATGGTGCGCACCGACCACATCCTGTTCATCGCGGCGGGCGCCTTCCACGTCAGCCGGCCGTCGGACCTGATCCCCGAGCTGCAGGGCCGCTTCCCCATCCGGGTGGAGCTCGACGCCCTGACCGAGCAGGACTTCGTCCGCATTCTCACCGAGCCCGAGACCGCGCTCACCAAGCAGTACTCGGCCCTCCTCTCGACCGAAGGCGTCCAGCTCGTCTGGACGGACGACGCGGTCCGCGAGATCGCCCGCCTGGCCGTCGAGGTCAACTCCACCACCGAAAATATCGGCGCCCGGCGTCTTTCGACGCTGCTGGAGCGCCTCCTCGACGAGGTCTCGTACGAGGCTCCCGACATGGCCGGCGTCACCGTCTCGGTGGACGCCGCCTATGTCGACCGGGCGCTCGTCGGCATCGTCAAGGACCAGGATCTCTCGCGCTATGTCCTCTGATCCCCGGTCTCTCCGGCGTCCTGGGAAGCGTGTCCAGGTCGCCGGGCTGGCGCTTGCCGCCGCCCTTCCGCTGTTGCTGGTCTCCCTGGCCGGGTGCGGCAAGCAGGGTCCGCCCGCTCCGCCGTACCGCGCCGTTCCGGCGCCGCTCAAGGACCTCACGGTGCGCCAGCGCGGGAATCAGATCCTGCTCGGCTTCACTTATCCCAAGCTCACTCCGGCCGGCGCCGCCCTCGGCGACGTCACCGGTCTCCAGGTCTGGGCGGCGGAGCGCCCGGCGCCGCGCGAGGGGCAGCCGCAGCCGCTCGACGCCCGCGAGCTCAACGCCGTCGCCACGGAGCGGCTGGCGCTCAAGGCGACCGACCTGCCGGGGGTGACCTACGGCGACCACGTGCTGGTGACGCTGCCGCTCAGCGAGCCGGTGCAGACCCGCGCGCTGTTCTTCGTGGTGCGGACGCTCGGCCCCAAGGGGGACCGCTCCGATCCCTCGAACCAGGTGGTCCTCGTCCCGAAGGCGCCGCCCGCCGCCCCGCAACAGGTCACCACCACCCCGGTCTCCGAAGGCATCCAGGTGGAGTGGTCCACCACGGAGGGGGCGGCGGGCTACAACGTCTACCGCCGCGGCTCGCAGGAGCGCGTCTATACCGAGCCGATGCACACGGCCGGGCCGACCGAGACGACCTGGGTCGACAGCTCCGCGCAATACGGCCAGAGCTACATCTACGCGGTGACCGCCCTGGCCGAGCGCACGCCGGCCATCGAGAGCGCGATCGGCAGCGAGCACGAGGTGCGTTACCAGGACCGCTTCGCGCCCCCGGCGCCCGAGCAGCTCGTCGCCCTGGCCGAGGAGGGGCAGGTGCGGCTGTTCTGGAAGTCGAGCAACGCCGGGGATCTGGCCGGCTACCTGGTCTATCGCCGCGCCCCTGGCGGCGAGTTCACCCGCCTGACGCCGCAGCCGCAGACCTCGCTGGAGCTGACCGACCGCGGCCTGCGCAAGGGGCAGACCTTCACCTACCGGGTGACGGCGGTCGATGCCACCGGCAACGAGAGCACGCCGAGCAACGAGGTCCAGGCCAACGTGCCATGACCCGTTTTTTCAAGGTCTCGGGGAGCGGCAACGACTTCCTGGCCCTGGCCGAGCCTGACGAGGAGCCGTCGCCGGAACGGATCCAGGCCTGGTGCCATCGCGGCGTCTCCCTCGGAGCGGACGGCCTGTTCGTCCTGCGCCGGGAGGACGGGGGCGCCGCCATGGACTACTACAACTCCGACGGCCGGCCCGCCGATCTCTGTCTCAACGGCACGCGCTGCGCCGCCCAGCTCCTGTTTCACCTGGGCTGGGCCGAGGGGAGCGGCCGGGTGCGGACGCACGCCGGCGCCTTCGCCGCGCGGCGGCTGGACGAGTCGCGGATCGCCCTGACCATCCCTGCTCCCGCCGCCGAGCCCCGAGAGATGGAGATCGACGTCGAAGACCGGTCCTGGCGCGGCTGGAGCCTCACGGTGGGGGTCCCCCACTTCGTGCTGGCTTGGCGGGGTCACCTGGGGGAGGCGCCGGTCCGCGAGCTGGGGCGGGCGATCCGCTTCCATCCTTCGTTCGCCCCGGCCGGCACCAATGTGAGCTTCGTGCGTTTTCCCGCGGAGCACCGTCTGGAAATCCGCACGTATGAGCGCGGAGTGGAGGACGAGACCCTCTCCTGCGGCACCGGGGTGCTGGCGGCCACGGCCGTGGGGCTTCACCTGGGAAGGTCGGCTCTGCCGCTCCACGTTCTGACCCAGGGGGGATTCGAGCTGGAGGTCGCGGCCGGGGAGCCCGGCGTCTGGACCTTCAGCGGCGACGCCCGGATTGTCGCGGCCGGCGATCTCCTGCCCGGCGCGGATCCGTCCCCCTCCCCTCCCGCCTGGAGCTGAGCCCCGGCCTGAGCCCCGGCAGGGGCAGGCCCCGCGCTCCGGCGGGTTTCAAAAATCGGGAACGAGCTTTGCAGGCTGCACGGCGGAAGGTCGAGAGTGAGAGAATGAGCCCAAAACCTGAAAAAAAGCTCCACGTCGCCGCAATCGTCCCTGCCTACAACGAGCAGGAGACCCTGGCCGAGGTCCTCAAGGTCCTCCTGGCCACCCCGAATATCGACGAGATCCTGGTGGTCTCGGACGGCTCGACCGACCGCACGGTGGAGATCGCCAAGTCGTTCGGGATCAAGACCATCCACCTGCGGGAGAACCAGGGCAAGGGCATGGCCATGGCGGTGGGCGTCGCCCACACCGATGCCGGGGTCCTGCTGTTCGTCGACGGGGATATCCTGAACCTCACCGGGGAGCTGATGTCCGAGCTGATCCGGCCGGTGCTGGCCGGGCAATCCGACATGAACGTCGGCATCCGCCACCGCGGCGCCCTGATCGACTCCATCCACCGCAGCACCGGCCCCCTGCTGTCGGGGATCCGCTGCCTGCGCCGGGAGATCTTCGAGGCGGTGCCCGAGAGCCATCTCAAGGGGTTCGCCATCGAGACCGCCCTCAACTGGTCCTGCCGCGAGCTCGGCAAATGCACGACGACGGTGGTCCTCCACAATCTCAAGCACCTGGTCAAGGAAAAGAAACGCGGCCTGGTGCAGGGTTTCCAGGCCCGCAACAAGATGTTCTGGGAGGTCTTCAAGGCCTACATGGACCTGGTCTGGAACCGCCCGGCCCTGCGCGACGGGGTGGCCGGCGGCGCCCCCCAGGAGCGCGGGCTGGAGTACATCAACTTCTGAGCCCCGCCTCTGGTAAGCTCTCGCGCCGCATGAGAGACGAAGATCCCCCCAACCAGGAGCCGCCGGTCCAGCAGATCGCCAGCGACGAAGATCCCCCGAACCAGCTCCCCCCGGTCGAGGAGCAGATGGCCCTGCTGCGGCGGGGCGCCGTCGATCTGGTCGACGAGGCGCAGCTCCGCTCGAAGCTCGAACGGTCCCGGAAGACCGGCAAGCCGCTGACCGTCAAGGCCGGCTTCGACCCGTCGTCGCCCGACCTCCACCTCGGCCACACGGTGCTGCTGCGCAAGATGCGGCACTTCCAGCAGCTCGGCCACCGGGTGGTGTTCCTGATCGGCGACTTCACGGCGCGCATCGGCGACCCCACCGGCAAGAAGGCCACCCGCCCCCAGCTCACCGAAGAGGAGGTGCAGGTCAACGCCCGCACCTACCAGGAGCAGGTCTTCCGGATCCTCGACCGCGACGCCACCGTGATCGACTTCAACACCCGGTGGATGCTGGAGCTGGGCGCGATCGGTCTGGTCCAGCTCGCCGGCCGCTA
>DATAHG010000137.1:0-2473 GCA_036263295.1 Thermoanaerobaculia bacterium
TCTTTGGAAAGGTGATAGTTGGGACCGGTGGTGTGCTCGCCGTCGCCGCAGGCGGTATAGGCCAGCACCTCGGAAAGCGGCCGGATGATCATCGTCATCATCGGTCCGAACGCGTTCTCCTGCAGGGCCGAGCTGAAGAAGGGGTACGACTGATTCGCCTCCGGCTGGTAGTTGCGGTAGAGGGCGGTCAGCATGAACACCAGGGTGGCGTACGCCTCGTTGAAGATCTCGAAGACCTCCAGCGCGAATTCGTTCTGGATGTCGCCGGGCTTGGGGTTGAAGAGCACCGGCATCGACGGCTCGAAGCGAGGGTCTTCGCGCAGCAGCTCGGCCAGCTCGTCGTGGATCTGGAAGAAGCGCAGGAAGTGGCTCTTGTAATCCGGCGGCGAGGCGATCCCCTCCCCCTCCTCGACGATCTGGCGGGTGGCGAGCTTCGCGGTCGCGAGGTCCACGATCGGAAAGATATTGATCTGGTACTCGACGACGACGAAAACCTGATTGTTCGGGTTGCCGGTGAAGAGGTCCATCCGCGCGCTCAGCACGTCGAGCAGCAGATCGATCAGTTTATAGACCTCCTGAATCGTGCCGGGGCGGATGCTCTGCCCCGCTCCGGCTTTGAGCCGCGGTTCCTGGACTTTTTCCAGCTCCTGGCGGGCGGCCTCCCAGAATTCGTCGCTGATGTGGCTTTCGACGGGCGGGGCGAAGAGCGGCGGCCGCTCGCGCGGGGCGGCGTTCTTCGGGGCCGCCCCGCCGGCGTCCGCGGCGGCGAGCTCGTCGGCGCAGGAGAAGCACCACTTCGGGATGGGCAGCGGCGGGTCGGCGTTGAGCAGGATGTCGAGCGACGGACTTTCGGCGCAGACGAAGCGCTGGATGGTCGGCAGGTTGAACCGCTCGAACAGGAAGGGTACGTCGCAGGGGCCGTTGCCGGTGCTCTGCTCGCGTCCGATCTCCAGGTTTTTCCCGAGGAAGTGCGGGAACTGCGCCGGGATGTTGCGGCGATCGAAATACGGCGGCGCGGCGATGGCGGAAAGGATGCCGTTGACCAGGGCGAGGTGCTCCATCTCGCTGCGCGCCACGGCGAGGAGGGCGGAGCCCCAGCGGCGCACGAATTCGAACTGCGCCGGGGTGCAGGTCCGGTCGGGCCGCTTCTTCAGGGTGAAGGCGGCGAAGAGGTACTGGATCATGAGCTGCTGCTCGATCTCGGAAGCCTCGTGGAGGAGCTTGATCAGCAACTCGCGCAGGAGGTCCAGGTCGGGCCGCGGCGAGCCCGCGTGTGCCGCGTGATCGGTCATGGCGTGCGTTCCTTTCCGTCAGGGATCCGGGGGCGCCGTCCCCACCACTGGCCGAGGAACCAGAACAGCCCGGCCACCAGGAGGACGAGGCAGAAGACCAGCACGAGGTTGTCCATGCGCGCCGCGGTCGCGCCGGTCAGCGCGTAGAGGAAGGCGGCGGGCAGGCTGCCGGCGAGGGTCGCGGCGGCCATCCGTCCCCAGCCGAGCGGCGAGGTGCCGGCGAGCACGGCCACGGTCTCGGCGAGGATGGGGACGGGGCGGGTGACGACGATCGCCAGGTCCCCCCAGCGCTCCAGGAGGGCGCTGGCGCGCTCGCGCTCGTCCGCCGGCAGGAGCCGGTCGAGGAGCGGGCCGCCGCGGCGGCCGAGCGCGAAGCCGAACAGCCCGGCACCCAGGGCCCCGGCGAGCGACAGCAGCGTCCCGGCGAAGGTCCCGAACAGGGTCCCGTTGGCGATCATGATGAGGCTCGCCGGCACCGGCAGGACGACGTCCGCCACCAGCAGGAGGAAACCGATCACCGCCGCCGCCACGCCGCCTTTCGAGAGCCAGGGGCCGGGATCGGTCAGCAAGGGCACGTGCAGCGCCTCGGCCAGTCCGAACAAGCCGAGAAAGACAGCCATCATCGAACCCGTCAAAATCCAGAAGCGCTTCATCGCAGGCCTCTCGGCGGCAAGCCCATGCTCTTTGGAGAGGAGTTTTCGTAGAGGAAGATAGACTGTCGGAAGGGCGGGGTCAAGGGACGGCGGGAGGCGGCTGGATCGTTCGCTGACCCCGGTGGGGCTATACTGTGTGGAGAACGGCCATGACGATCTTCGACCTGGAATCCGAAGTCCTCAAGCTCGTACCCAAAGACCGGGCTCGGATCGCCCAGCGCCTGCTCGAGAGCCTCGACGCGCTTTCCGAGCCGGAGATCGAATCCCTCTGGCTGGATAAGACGGAACGCCGGGATCGGGCTCTCGACGCAGATCCCACCCGCGCCATTCCGGCCGATGAAGTGCTGCGCGAAGCCCGTTCTCGTCTCGCTTGATCCAGACCCTATCCTGAAATGAGAATCGCAATCCTGGGAGCGGGCGGCGTGGGCGGGTACTACGGCGGGGCCCTCGCCCGCGCCGGTCATTCTGTGGCGATGCTGGCCCGCGGGGCCCATCTCGACGCCTTGCGGGAGCGGGGGCTGGAGGTGC
>DATAHG010000138.1:0-7368 GCA_036263295.1 Thermoanaerobaculia bacterium
TGATGAAAACCGTCTGGAGGTTGCTGGCCGTTTTCGCGCTGCTCGTCGTGGTCTTCCTCGGCTTCGTTTTTTCGGGGATCTACGACGTGGCGGCCTCGTCGCAGCACCGGGGCCCGGTCCGCTGGGTCCTCAGGAGGATCCAGCACGCCTCCGTCGAGCGCCGCTCAGAGGACATCCAGGCCCCGGCGCTCGGCGACCCCGCCCAGCTCCGCCTAGGGCTGATCCACTACCATGAGATGTGCGTCACCTGCCATGGCGCCCCGGGCGTCCCCATGTCGGAGATCGGCGAAGGGCTCAACCCCGCGCCGCCCGACCTGGTGAAGAAGGGAGGCAGGGAGGAGCCGGGCGAGATGTTCTGGATCGCCAAGCACGGCATCAAGATGACCGGCATGCCCGCCTTCGGACCGACCCACAGCGACGAGGAGATCTGGGCCATGATCGCGTTCATCCGGCGGATGTCCAAGATGACGCCCGCCGAGTACCAGGCCATGGTGCAGGAGGTCGGGCTGGAGCCGGCTGACGGCGAGCCGGCCGCGCCGGAGCACCACGAACACGAGCACGGCGAGCACGAGCACCACCCGGAGGGGCCCGGACAGCAGACGGGCCCTTGACCGATCGGATATGCTTCCCCCCCGATGAGACTGGGAGACTTCGAGCTGACCGTGGTCAGCGATGGCGAGTTCCGTCTGGACGGCGGCGCGATGTTCGGCGTCGTCCCCCGCAACCTGTGGGGGAAAGCCAAGCCGCCGGACGAGCAGAACCGCATCCGCATGGGCACCAACTGCCTGCTGGTGGCCCGCGGCGACGACCTGCTGCTGATCGACACCGGCATCGGCGACAAGCACGATTCGAAGTTCCTGGACATGTATGCCCTGGAGCCCGGGGCGACGCGGCTGCCGGACTCGATCCGGCGGGCCGGCTATGAGCTGGGAGACGTGACCCACGTCGTCCTCTCTCACCTCCATTTCGACCACTGCGGCTGGAACACCCGGGTCGAGGGGGGGCGGCTCGTGCCGACCTTCCCGAAGGCGCGCTACTGGCTGCAGCGCGGCGAGGTCGAGCACGGCCGCAACCCCAACGAGCGGGACCGGGCGAGCTACTTCCCCGACAACTGGGAGCCGCTGATCGAGGCGGGGGTGGCCGAGCTGTTCGACGACGAGGCGGAGCCCATCCCCGGGATCAAGGCGGTCCGCACCCCGGGGCATAATGCCGACATGTGTATCGTTTTATTGGATGGGGGAGAAGGTGAACGGGGAGTGTACTGGGCGGATCTGGTGCCGACGGCGGCCCACGTCCCCTACCCCTGGATCATGAGCTACGACCTCTACCCCCTGAAGACTCTGGAGAACAAGAAGATCTGGCTGCCCCGGGCGGTACGCGAAGGGTGGCTCTCGATCTTCGAGCACGACCCGGAGGTGCCCTTCGCCAGACTGGTGGAGGAGCGCCCCGGGCGGTTCCGGGCCGAGCCGCTCCCGGCCCCCATTCCAAATTGAAACGCGAAAACTCTGGCGGGAGATCCGATGGCGCGAGAAGAGTTTGACCTGATCATCATCGGCAGCGGTCCGGGCGGCTACGTCGCCGGCATCCGCGCCGGACAGCTCGGTTTGAAAGTGGCGGTGGTGGAGAAGGACCCCAAGCTCGGCGGCACCTGCCTGCACCGCGGGTGCATCCCGACCAAGGCGCTGCTCCACACCGCCGCGGTCCTCGACGAGATCAAGGAGGCCGAGAGCCTCGGCATCCACGTCGGCGACCCGGTCCTGGACATCGTGAAGGCTCAGGACCGCAAGCAGAAGGTGGTGGACGGCAACGCCCGGGGCATCGAAGGGTTGTTCAAGAAGAACAAGGTGACCTGGCTGCGCGGCATGGGCCGTATGATCGGCCCCAACGAGGTCGAGGTCGAAGGCCCGGACGGCAAGGTGAAGTACGGTGCCCGCTTCGTCATGATCGCCACCGGCTCGGTGCCGCGCGACGTGCCCATCGCCCCGGTCGACGGCAAGCGGATCGTCAACTCGGACCACATCCTGGAGCTCAAGGAGGTGCCGAAATCGCTGGCCGTGCTGGGCGCCGGAGCGGTGGGCACCGAGTTCGCGTCGGTCTATACCTCGTTCGGCAGCCAGTGCACGCTGATCGAGATGTTGCCGCGCGTCCTGCCGATCGAGGACGAAGAGGTCTCGGCGGAGCTGGAGAAGGCCCTGCGCAAACGCAAGATCGACGTCCTCACCGGCACCAAGATGGCCAGTGTCGAGACCACCGAGAACGGCGTCCGCCTGCGCCTCGAAGGGGGCAAGAAAGACACCGTCGAAGCCGAGATGCTGCTGGTCGCGATCGGCCGCCGGCCGGTCACCGAAAACCTCGGCCTGGAAGCGCTCGGCATCGAGCTGGAGCGCGGCTACATCAAGGTAAACCCCTACATGCAGACCGCGGTGCCGCACATCTACGCCATCGGCGACGTGATCAATACGCCGTGGCTCGCCCACGTCGCCTCGGCCGAGGGCATCCTCGCGGTCGAGCACATGGCGGGCGAGAAGGTCCGTCCGATCAATTACGATCGCGTGCCGTCCTGCACCTATTGCGAGCCCGAGGTGGCGAGCGTCGGCCTGACCGAAGCCAAGGCCAAGGAGCGCGGCTACGACGTGGCGGTCGGCAAGTTCCCGATGGCGGCTCTCGGCAAGGCGAAAATCCTTGGCAAGACCGGCGGTTTCGTGAAAGTGGTGCGCGACAAGAAGTACGATGAGGTGCTCGGCGTGCATATCATCGGTGCCCACGCCACCGATCTGATCGCCGAAGCCTGCGTGGCGCTCCAGATGGAAGGTACCGACGAGGAGCTGATGCGCACCATGCACGCCCACCCGACCCTGTCGGAAGCGGTCATGGAAGCGGCTCACGCCGCGCACGGGCAGCCGATCCACTTCTGATCCGTCATTCCGGCCCGCGGGCTTCGGCTCTCCAAAGCCCGCGGTGCCCTCACAGCAATCGGTCGAAGAAGGACTTACATGGCCAATATCATCAAGCGCTGGGGACCTCTTCACCCCCCGGTGGAAGAGCCGGCCGAGCGGCTGGCGAAAACCGATCTGCCGCGCGAGCGGCAGCTCGAGCTGTATCACTACCTGAAGCTCAACCGGATGGTCGAGGAGCGGCTGGGCAACCTGTACCGGCAGGGCAAGGTGGTGGGCGGGCTGTACTCCAGCCGCGGCCAGGAGGCCACCTCGGTCGGCAGCGCCTACGCCCTGGAGCCCCAGGACATGATGGGGCCGCTGATCCGTAACCTGGGCTCGATGCTGGTGCGCGGAGTGAAGCCGCGCGAGGTCATGATGCAATACATGGCCCGCGGCGACAGCCCGACCGGCGGCAAGGACGGCAACACCCACTTCGGCGACCTGTCGCGCGGCCTGGTGGCGCCGATCTCGATGCTGGGCGCGGTCATCCCGGTCATGGTCGGCGTGGCCCTCGCCGGCAAGATGCAGAACAAGAACCTGGTCGCCCTGACCTACATCGGCGACGGCGGCACCTCGACCGGGGACTTCCACGAGGGGCTCAACCTCGCCGCGGTCCTCAACGTGCCTTTCGTCCTGATCGCCGAGCACAACGGCTACGCCTACTCGACCCCGACCTCGCGGCAGATGAAGATCAAGAACATCGCCACCCGGGCGGCGGCCTACGGCATCCCGGGCGAGATCGTTGACGGCAACGACGTGCTGGCGGTCTACGAGGCGACGAAAAAGGCGGTGGAGCGCGCCCGGGCCGGACATGGTCCCACCCTCATCGAATCCAAGACCTTCCGCATGAAGGGGCACGCCGAGCACGACGATGCCGGCTATGTGCCGAAACAGATGTTCGAGGACTGGAAGCCGAAAGATCCGATCGAGCGTTTCGAGCGGCACCTGCTGGGCAACGGCCTCGCCACCCAGGATGACCTCAAGGCGATCGTCGCGAAAATCGATCAGGAGCTCAACGCCGAGGTCGATTTCGCGCTCGCCTCGCCGATGCCGCCGCCGGAGCGCGCGCTCGAAGGCGTCTATGAGCCGGCTCCTTCGGAGGTGTCGGTCGCATGAGCCCCCAGGAAAACTCGACCGTCACCTACATCGAAGCGGTCCGCCAGGCCCTCTGGGACGAGATGACCGGCGATCCGCGCGTCTTCATGATCGGTCAGGACATCGGGACCTACGGCGGGGCCTTCCGGGTGACCTCCGGCTTCCTCGACCACTTCGGCCCCGAGCGCATCGTCGATACGCCGATCAGCGAGTCCGCGATGGTGGGGGCCGCCGTCGGCGCCGCCATGATGGGGCTGCTGCCGGTGGTGGAGATGCAGTTCATCGACTTCATCTCCTGCTCCTTCAACCAGATCATCAACTTCGCGGCACCCAACCGCTACCGCTGGGGCCAGAAGGTGCCGCTGGTGATCCGCGGGCCGGCGGGGGGCAACGTCCACGGCTCGGCGTATCACAGCCAGAATCCGGAGTCGTACTTCCACCATACCCCGGGCCTGAAGATCGTCGCTCCGGGCACGGCGGAAGACGCCTACGGCCTGCTCAGGTCGGCGATCCGGGATCCCAACCCGGTGCTGTACTTCGAGCACAAGTATCTGTACCGGCGCATCAAGGGAGAGCTGCCCACCGGCAATGGACCGGACGGCGGGGACGGCCTGGTGCCGATCGGCAAGGCGAAGCTGGCCCGCGAAGGGCGCGACCTGTCGGTCATCACCTACGGTGCTATGCTTCACGTGGCACTGGAGGCCGCCGGCCGCCTCGAAGGCGAGGGGATTCAGCTCGAAGTTCTCGACCTGCGCACCGTGAAGCCCCTGGATGACGAGGCGATCCTCGCCACCGTCCGCAAGACCAATCGGGTGATCATCCTGACCGAGGAACAGATCACCGGCTCGGTTGCCGGCGAGGTGGCGGCGCGGATTTCCCAGAACGCCTTCGAATGGCTGGACGGGCCAGTCCACCGGCTCTGCTGTCCGGACACGCCGGTCCCCTACAGCCCGACACTCGAAGAGGTTTATCTGCCCAACGTGGACAAGCTCGTCGCCAGGGTGCGGGAGCTGGCCAGCTACTAGGAACCGGGAGAGAGAGCATATGGCTACTGAAGTCGTGATGCCCCAGATGGGGGAGTCGATCGCCGAAGGGACGATCACCAGGTGGCTGGTGAAGGTCGGCGACAAGGTAGAGCGGGACCAGCCCCTGTTCGAGATCTCGACGGACAAGGTGGACGCCGAGATCCCCAGCCCGGCTTCGGGCACGCTGGTGGAGGTCCGCAACCAGGAAGGCGAGACCGTGCCGGTCAATCAGGTGGTCGCCCTGATCGGCGAGGCTGGCGAGCAGGCCGGTGCCGCCGCTCCGGCTCCGGCCGCCGCGGCCCCGGCCCCCGAAGCCACGCCGACACCGCAGCCCGGCCAGGGCTCGGCGGACGCGCCGGTCTCGACCGGCGACGCCGAGACGGTGAAGAAGGAAGAGGCGGCGCGCGGTGACGCGGGCACGCCGAAGGTGGCCTCGCCCGAGCCGGCGCCGCAGCCGAAGGCCGAAGCCGCCCCGGCGCCGCAGCCGGCCGCGACCGACCTGGAAGACCGGGTCCGCCGGTTCTCCAGCCCGCTGGTGCGCAACATCGCCACCCAGGAGGGCGTGAACCTGGAAGAGGTCCAGGGGACCGGCGCCCAGGGCCGCGTCACCAAGGATGACATCCTCGGCCACATCGAGCAGCGCAAGTCGGCCCCGGCTCCTGCCCCCGCTCCAGCGGCGGCGGCTCCGGCGCCCGCCCCGGCTCCGGCCGCAGCTCCCGCTCCGGCGGCGGCCGCGGCGGCTCCGGCCCAGCGTCCGACGGGGGGCTTCCACGTCGCCGCCTATGGTCCTGGTGAGAACGTCGAGATCGAGCCGATGTCGAAGATCCGGCAGATCACGGCGGCCCACATGACCTACTCCAAGGCTACCTCGGCGCACGTCACCACCATCTTCGAGATGGACCTCTCCCGGGTCGCCCGGGCCCGCATGCGCGCCAAGGACGGTTTCCTCAAGAAAGAGGGGACCAAGCTCACCTACATGCCGTTCATCTTCCGGGCCGTGACCAACGGCCTCAAGGCCCACAAGAAGCTGAACTCCTCGGTGGACGGCACCAACGTCGTCTACAAGAAGGACATCAACCTCGGCATGGCGGTGGACCTCGGTCACGGCCTGATCGTGCCGGTCATCAAGAACGCCGACCAGCTCAGCCTGGTGGGCCTCGCGAAGACCGCCAACGACCTCGCCGACCGGGCGCGGACGAAGAAGCTCAAGCCCGAGGAGGCCGCGGGCGGCACCTTCACCATCACCAACCCGGGCGTCTTCGGCAGCCTCTTCGGCACGCCGATCATCAACCAGCCGCAGGTCGCCATCCTCGGCGTGGGCGTGGTGGAGAAGCGGCCGGTGGTGGTCGAGGACGCCGACGGCAACGACGCCATCGTGATCAAGACGATGTCCTACTTCGGCATCTCCTACGATCACCGGATCGTCGACGGCGCCGACGCCGACCGCTTCATGATCGACGTCAAGAAGACGCTGGAGACCGATTCCTGGACGGAGCTGGAAGCCTACTACTAGGCTGCGGTTTCAACTCCTGAGCAGCACCCGACAGGCCCGGCGCAAGCCGGGCCTGTCGCTTTTGCAGCGGCTTCTTTCCGCATATTCCTTCTGCTAGTATCGGAAACAGAGAAGTTGGAATGGAATGGAGCATCGCGGAGAATGGGGAGATGGGTTAGACTCTTGCAGGGGGTGTTTTATGAGTCTGCCGCAAGCCAGGGAAGCGCTCTTGACCGGCGAGGATCTCTATCGCCGGCCGGATCTCGGTTCCTGCGAGCTCGTGAATGGGAGAGTCATTCCGATGGCCCCAACCGGGCGGCCTCACGCGACGATTGAATCGAGATTGACGAGCCGTCTTCAGATCTGGGCCGACGAGACCGGGCGTGGAGAGGTCATGAACGGAGAGGCGGGGATCTACATCCGCCGCAGCCCCGATACGGTTCGGGCGGCTGATCTCCTTTTCATGAGCCACGAGCGGTGCGCGCGGTGTAGCGAATCGGGCTACCTTGATGTGGCACCGGAGCTGGTCGTTGAGGTCTTGTCCCCGGAAGACCGCTGGAGCTATGTGACCGAGAAAATCGATGACTATTTCTCGGCAGGAGTTGAGCGAGTCTGGATCGTCGACCCTCGCAAGCGTGGCGTCCTCGTCTACCACAGCCCCTCTGTGAGCGAGGCGTTCACCGTCGGGGAAATCCTCCGGGACGAGAGCCTTCTCCCCGGGTTCTCCCTGGATCTGTCCTACCTGTTTCAGAGCTGAGGACCCTTTCTGTCTCCTCGCGGAGGCCGTTCCCGTAGAATGGCCACCATGAGCGAGGCCCAC
>DATAHG010000139.1:0-6620 GCA_036263295.1 Thermoanaerobaculia bacterium
GACCAGCGCGATCGGCTCCGCCTTCGAATCCCCCCCGAGTGGCGCCCAGAAGATCGTCCCCCGGCGCAGGAAGGCGATGCCATCCCCCTTCGGAGAGACCGTGGGCTCGGAGCCCACCCCGATCCGCACCGGATCGCCCCCTTCGGCAGAGATCCGCCAGATCGCCTGCTCGGCGCCGGCCGGATTGCTCACCGGGTTCGGGATCTCCCCCTGCCCATTGGCCGATCCACCCCGCACATAGAGGATCTGCGACCCATCGGGGGTCCACTCCAGGGTGGTGATGTCCTGACCGTCGTCGGCGCTATAGCTGGTGAGCCGGCGACCCTGGTAGTCAGGGGGACCGGCAACCCAGAGGTTGCGGACGCCCCGCTCGTTCACCACCCAGGCGATCCGTCCTCCGACGGGAGCCGGCGCCATCTGGGAAGGGAAGGGGGCGCTCAGGAGCTTTTCGAGCGGGATCGGCTCGGCCGGCAGACGGGCCGGAGCCGCGGACGACAGGAGGGCCGCCGCCGCGCTCAGGAGCTGGATCGAGATCGGGAGCTTTCGGAGCTGCGTGAGCATCGGGCCTCCGCCAAGTCAAGGATGGATGGAAGGGATCGGGATGGCGCCGGAGCGGCGGGCTCCGGCGTCCGCTCATCTCGGCGCGGGCTGGTCCTTTGCCGGCGGCGCCGGCGGAGCCGGAGCCGGCTTCGGAGTCGCGGCGGCGGGCGGCTGGAGGGTGTAGCCGAGCTGCCGGAAGAGCTGAAGCTGGTCGTTGACGATCCAGGTCTCCTGGATCTGGCCGTCGGCAACCCGGAAGATCGTGACGCCGGCCACCTCGATCGGCGTGCCCGGGGACTCGGAACCGTCCGCCGGCTTGCGGGAAGCCCGCACCGTGTACCGGGCGACCACCCGGTCCCCCTCGGCGATCAGGTCCTCGACCGAGTAGTGGATGTCCTGGAACAGAGTGCGCGCCCGCGCCAGGCTCTCCCGGATCACCGCCGGGCCGCGGGTCTGAGGAGGCGCCCCCGGGGTCCGGTCGACATAGTTTTCCGAGACCAGGTTGTCGAGCTTCTCGAGCTGCCCGGCGCTCATCACATCTTCGAGATAGCGCCGGACCACATTCTTGTTGAGATCCAGCGGCGTGATCGGAGCCACATCCTGGCTCCTGGCCGCCCCGGCGGGCAGGAGAAGGAGAATGAGAAGGGCAAGGGGACGCCAGGCGAGTCGTGCCATGGCGCTATGATCCCATATCCCACCGACCGCGCGAAGCGGCCCCCCGCTGCCTTCCTGCTTCTAGGCGAGGGGAATGGAGAGAACGGCCGACGAGTCCAGGATCACACGCCCTCCGGGCCGTAGCCCAGGATCTGTTCCAGCTCTCTCTTGCTGATTCCCTTGCCTCGCAGGTCAGAAGGAATCTGGGACCAGATCTCGCGCTCCAGAAACTCTCGCAGCCCGGAAATGCGCTGGGCGTTCGATTCTTGCCAGGAGGTCAGAAGGTGAACCTTGAAGTCTTCCCTGCACATTCCGCGTATCATGCCTACCCCAATCGGAAAGTCAATGAGCTCTTTAAGGGCCAAAGGCCCGTGATGACATAGCCCAGGGCAACGCCCTGGGCGGGGAGGGGCCGGGCACCACAGGTTAGAACTCGGACCTCTCCGGACCGGGTAGCCGATTATCGGGTCCTCTTCACCCGCCGCACCTCCGCCCAGGGCGTTGCCCTGGGCTATGTCATCGCGGGCCTTCGGCCCTTCAAGGTTTGAGATCGAAACAGAAAGGGCCGGCTCCCGCCGGCCCTTTCGAGTCATCTCAAGCCTCGGCCCCAACTACCAGCCGCACTTCCGCCCCTTGTTCTGCTCGTCGAGCCACTTCTTGAGCGGCGCGAAGTAATCGACGATCGCGCTGCCGTCCATGCGGTCCTCGCCGCCGGTCAGGGCCTTCATGGCCTCCGGCCACGGGCGGCTGATACCCATCTCCATCATCTTCTGGAGACGCTCGCCGGCCGCCTTGTTGCCGTAGATCGAGCAGCGGTGCAGCGGTCCCTGGTTGCCCGCCACTTCGCAGAGGGCCTTGTGGAACTGGTACTGCGCGATCTGCGCCAGGAAATAGCGCGTGTAGGGCACGTTGCCCGGCACGTGATACTTCGCCGCCGCGTCGAAGTCTTTCTCCGTCCGCTCGACCGGCGGGCGGACGCCCTGGTACTTGAGGCGCAGGTCCCACCAGGCCTTGTTGTACTCGGACGGCTTGATCTCGCCCGAGAACACCTTCCAGCGCCACTGATCGATCAGCACGCCGAAGGGGAGGAACGAAACCTTTTCCATCGCCTGATACATCAGCAGGCCGAGGTCCTGCGACGGATCCGGCACCTTGTCGATCAGGCCCACCTGCTTCAGGTACTCCGGCGTGATCGACAGCGCGATGGTGTCGCCCAGCGCCTCGTGGAAGCCGTCGTTGGCGCTGTCCTGGAACAGGAACGGCTGCTTGTTGTAGGCGCGCTGGTACATGTTGTGGCCCAGCTCGTGATGGATCGTGACGAAGTCCTCACGGGTGGGCTCGATGCACATCTTGATGCGCAGGTCTACTTTGTAGTCGATGTCCCAGGCGCTCGCGTGGCAGACCGCGTTGTGGTCCTTGGGCTGCACCAGCATCGAACGGGTCCAGAAGGTCTCCGGTAGGGCGGCCAGGCCGAGCGACTGGAAGAAGCGCTCGCCGTACTGCACCATCTGCTTGGCGTCGGTATTCTTGGCCTTCAGACGCTCGTTGAGGTCGTAGCCGATGTCGACCTTGGGCGGCGCCGCGATCTCGTAAATGTTTTCCCAGCCCTGCGCCCACATGTTGCCGAGCAGGTCCGCCCGGATCGGCTGATCGAGCGGCACAACCTGATCGCCGTACTTTTCATTCAGCTTCGCCCGCACATGGCAGTGCAGGGCGTCGTAAAGCGGCTTGACCTGACCCCACAGGCGATCGACTTCCTTGGCGAAATCATCCGCCGGCATGTCGTACTTTGAACGCCAGAGCGCCCCGGTGTCCTTGTAGCCCAGCTCGCGGGCCCCTTCGTTCGAAAGCTCGACGACCCGCATGTACTCGTCCTTCATCGGCGGCGCGATCGAATGCCAGCCCACCCAGACCTGCTTGAGGCGCTCGGGATCGCGGCTCGTCTCGATCACGTCGCTCGCCTTCTGGATGTCCATGCACTCTTTCTTGCCGTCCTTGCCGTCGAGGCAGAACTCGCCCGAGCCGTACTGGCTCTCGAGGCTGGCCGCGAGGCGGCTCAGCTCGGTGGTCTTGGCCGGATCGCTCGGCGCCGGCAGGGTCAGGCTGAGCTTGATCAACTCGATCTGGCGGGCGAGGTCGGCCGGCAGCTTCACGCCGTTGAACTTCGCCGCCTCCTTGGCCAGGCGGACGGTCTCCGCCGTCAGCTTCTCGCCGGCCTGGGCCGACAGGATCTCGGTGTCTTCGGTGATGTAGGTGGCCTGGACCCAGGCCGCCCGGCCGGCGTCGATCGAGAGGTCCAGCAGGCGGCGGTTGGCCTCTTCGACGAATTTGCGGGCGTCTTCGACGGTGGGCTGCTTCTGGCTCTGGGCCGGCGCCGCGGCGGCGGAGTCCGCCGGGGCGGCCATGTCCTCGGCAGGAGACGCCCAGGCGGCCGGTCCGACGGACAGGCTCAGCAGCAGGCCCGCCCCCGCCGCCATCGCGGCGGGCAGGCGAAACCCTTGAAAAATCAGCTTCATACGCTTCCTCCGCAGGGTGATGAATCGGGACCCGGACGAAACCGGGCCGCGTCAGGGGGCCAACAGAGACCCCGAAATGCAGGGGACGTGCCGTGCCGCTGCCCGTCAGCGGGACAGCACGTCCGCCATCCGGGCCAACCCCTCTTCGAGGGCGGCCCGCGAACAGGCGAACGAGATTCGGATGTGATCGTCGTTGCCAAACGCCGCGCCGGGGACGACCACGACCTGCGCCTCTTCCAGCAGGTACTCGGCCAGCGCGGACGAGTCCTCCCGCCCCGGACGGAAACCGGCGGTCACGTCGGGAAAGGCGTAGAACGCCCCCGCCGGCGGCCGGCAGCGGAACCCCGGGACCTGATTGAGCCGCGGGATCAGCAGCTCGCGCCGCGCCCGGTACTCGGCGATCATCGTCTCCACGTCCGGCTCGGCGTGGCGCAGGGCCTCCAGGGCCCCCACCATGGCGAACGAGGTCGGGTTGGACGTGGCATGGCTCTGGATGTTCTCGACGGCGTGGACCACCTCGGACGGCCCGAGGAGATAGCCGATCCGCCAGCCGGTCATGGCGTAGGTCTTGGAAAACGATCCGATCAGAACGACCGTCTCCGGGAACTCGGAAGCCAGCGCCGCGGCGCTCGCCGGATCGTCCTCGTAGAAGAAGCGGCCGTAGGTCTCGTCGGAGATCACCAGCAGGCCGCGCTCGGCCGCAAAGGTGACGATCCGCCGCAGGTCCTCGGCCCCCACCACCCCGCCCGTCGGATTGCTGGGAGAGTTGAGCAGGATCGCCCGGGTGCGGTCGGTAACCGCGTCGAGGATCGGCCCGGCGTGGATCCGGAAGCCGTCCGCCCCGGAGGTCGGCACGGTGACCGGATGCGCCCCCGCGAAGCGGATCTGCTCCTCGAAGCTGACCCAGCAGGGGGAGGGCAGGATGACCTCCTGCCCCTGGTCCATTACCGCCAGGGCGACCTGGAAGAGCGCCGCCTTGGCGCCGACCGTGATGATGGTGTCGGACCATTTCCAGGGGGAGCTGAAGCGCCGCCGGTAGTCCTCGGCGATCGCCTCGCGCAGGGCGGGGATGCCGCTCCCCGCTGTGTAGCGCGTGAAGCCGTCCTGGAGCGCCTTGCGGGCCGCCTCGACCGCCACCGGAGGAGTGGGAAAATCCGGCTCCCCGGCGCCGAAGTCCACGATCGGCACCCCTCTCGCCTTGAGCTCCAACGCCCGGCGCGCGACCTTCAGCGTGGCGGATTCATGGATGCGGGATGCGCGGGCCGAGAGGTTCACGGCGCGCGATGGTATCACCGGGCAGGGAGGACTTGGGAATAAAATCGAGCCTCGGGGCGTAGAGGAGAGGCGAGGACCCCCGGCGGCCCCGTGGGGCTCGTGCACAATCCAGCCGCAACCGATCGAAGACTCGACCCGAGGTGGTCAGCTCATGACGCGACATCCGTTCCGCTCTCTTCTGAAGCCCCTCGGTCCCTTGGCCGTGGCCACCGCGATGCTCCTCGCCGGAGCCCCGGCGAACCCGGCGGCGGCCCAGATCCCCAGACCGGAGAAGGCCTCCCTCAAGCTGGAGGCGGACCGCACCGCCTACGAGGCTGGAACGACCGCCCGCATCGCGGCCCTCGTCGAGATCGAGCATGGCTGGCACGTCAACAGCCACCAGCCCACCTTCGACTACCTGATCCCCACTGTCCTCAACATTCATCCGCCGGCCGGCTGGCCCGAGGAGAAGATCCTCTACCCGGCCGCCGCGCTGAAGACCTTCGCCTTCGCGGACCAGCCGCTCTCCGTCTACGACGGCCAGATCGTCATCGAGGCGGACGTCGCGGTCCCGGCGGGCACCCCGGCCGGCGACGTCCCGGTGCGGGCCACCCTGGACTACCAGGCGTGCAACGACTCCCAGTGCCTCCCGCCGGTGACGGTCGAGGCGAAGCTGACGATCCGGGTAGGGTCCTCCGGGGACTCGGTCGAGAGCGCCACGGCGGCACTCTCCGCGATGAAGCCGGCGGCGCCCGCTACGGGCGGGGATGGCGGGACCGCCACGGCCACGCCGGAAGCGGCGCCGGGGACGCCCACCGAGGCCCCCGCCGCCACGCCGGAAGAGATGGCGGCGCTCCAGGAAGGCCGGCTTCCGGCCGACCCGGGCACTGCCAAGGGAACAGCCGGCGGGACGGATTCCGCCGCCGCGGCCCCCGTGGCGCCCACCCCGGCCCGCGCGACCGGGACGGGCCTCCTCTTGACCCTCCTCGCCGCCCTGCTCGGCGGGTTGATCCTCAACGCCATGCCCTGCGTGCTGCCGGTCCTGTCGATCAAGGTCTTCGGGCTGGTCCGCAGCGCCTCGCACGGCCGCGCCGAGGTGGCCCGCGGCGCGCTCGCGACCTCGGCGGGCATCCTGGTCTCGTTCTGGGCGCTCGCCCTGGCCGCCGTGGCGGCGCGGTCGGCGGGCGCGGCGGTGGGCTGGGGCGTGCAGTTCCAACACCCCGGCTTCGTGGCCTTCCTGACCGTGGTGGTGGCGCTCTTCTGCCTCAACCTCTGGGGGCTGTTCGAGATCCAGCTCCCCTCCGGCATGACCAGCCTGGCCGGCGGAGCCCACCGGGAGGGTGCGGCCGGACACTTCTTCTCCGGCCTCTTCGCCACCCTGATGGCGACCCCCTGCTCGGCGCCGTTCCTCGGCACCGCCATCAGCTTCGCCCTGGCGCAGCCCTCCGCCACGGTCTTCGCGATCTTCACCGCGATCGGCCTGGGGATGTCGCTCCCCTACCTGACCCTGGCGATCGCCCCCGGCGCCGCCCGCTTCCTGCCGAAGCCGGGCGCCTGGATGGAGACCGTGCGCGGCGTCATGGGCTTCCTGCTCGCCGCCTCGGCCGTCTGGCTGTTCTACGTGCTCGCCGCCCAGATCTCGCCGGAGCAGCTCGC
>DATAHG010000140.1:0-4050 GCA_036263295.1 Thermoanaerobaculia bacterium
CCCCCCTCAAAGAGGGACAATCTGTTTTTGCGGACTTCTCGCTCCTGCTTTCTCTCGTCCGCCAATCCAAGAAAAGAGTTAACTGCGCGCTGTCGCATGTGGTAATCTAGCTCCACGCAGACAACTTGCATCCGAGCGGGGCCTGCCCCGGCTCAGGGAGGGTGTTTCCCGTGCATACCGTGGAAGAAACCAGATACGGCTACAAGGTCACGCTCCGCGACTCCTTCGATTCCGAGAGCATGATGGGCTTGCTGAACAACATCCGCAGCACGGTCCGGCGGCGCGAGGACTTCGGCGTCGTGGTGGACCTGCGCATGGCCCCGGCGTTCCCGGCCGAGGCCCAGGAGGTCCTGCGGAGCTGCTTCGACATGTTCCGGGGGGCGGGGATGGGGCGCCAGGCCCTGGTGCTCAACAGCGCCATCGCGGCGCTGCAGGCGCGGCGGCTGTCGCGCGAGGCGGGGGTGGGAGAGCGCTCCCGCTATCTCGACGTCTCGGCGAACCCGGAGTGGGAGCGCCAGGCGCTCGACTGGGTGGTGCTGGGCGCCGAGCCGGCGCTGCCGAGCTGATCCCCGGCTCCGGGGTGAAATGTTTTCAGCTTTCCGGTCACTCCTGATTGCTGTGGGCGAGACGTCACCCGACGGACCGTCCACGGCGACCGACCGCATTCCTTCCTCCAAGCCCCGGGGCGCACGCGCTACCGGGCTCTTTTTGTTTTGGCGCTGAAAACCGCGGGAAAGAGGGAGGAGGATGGTCGGGGCGAGAGGATTTGAACCTCCGGCCTCACGGTCCCGAACCGTGCGCTCTACCAAGCTGAGCTACGCCCCGGATTTGTAACAGGGCGGCGAGGATGTGCCTCGGGAGGGCACGCCGCAGGTGAGGGCGAAGGATAACCTCCCTCCCAGAAGCCGTCAAGAGTCTCCGCGGATGTCCGTCCGATGTCTGCCGGAGAGGGCCCCCGGTATAGAATCCCGGCTTGAACATTCGCCAGGCGAGCGCCAGGGAGGCAAGCCATGTCGGTCACTACCTTGTCGGAGCTGTTCCTCAAGGCTGCAAGCTACAACAAGCCGGACTGCCTTCAGCATAAGGTGGGCGGGACCTACCAGCCGGTCTCGACCGCCGAGCTGGTGGACCGGGTCCGCCGCCTTGCCAAGGCGCTCGAAGGGCTCGGAGTCGAACGGGGCGACCGGATCGCCCTGATGTCCGAGAACGGCCCGCACTGGCCGACGGTCGATTTCGCGTCGCTCTGCGTCGGCGGCGTGGTGGTGCCGATCTACCCCACCCTGCTGCCGGACCAGGCCTCCTACATCGCCCAGAACTGCGGCGCCAAGGTGGTCTTCGCCGAGACCACCGCCCACCTCGAGGGTCTCCTCAGCCACGCCGACGAGATGCCGGGGGTGCGCCAGTTCGTGCTCATCCGCGGCGAGTCCTCCGACCCCCGGGTGGTGACCCTCGACGCCCTGATCCAGGCCGGCGCCGGCGTCGATCCCGCCGAGTTCGAGCGCAAGGCCCGCCTGGCGAAGCCCGAGGACCTCGCGACCTTCATCTACACCAGCGGCACCACCGGCACCCCCAAGGGGGTCATGCTGACCCACGACAACATCGTCTCGAACGTGGTGACGGCGATGGAGATCGTGCCGCTCGACGGGAAGTTCACGGCGCTGTCCTTCCTGCCGCTCTCGCACTCCTTCGAGCGCACGGTGGACTACTGCTACTTCTACCGCGGCCTCTCCATCGCCTACGCCGAGTCGGTCGCCACCGTGGCGCAGAACTTCCAGGAGGTGAAGCCGCAGGTCTTCGTCTCCGTGCCCCGCGTCTACGAGAAGGTGCTCGCCCGGGTGCAGGAGAACGTCGCCGGGAGCTCGCCGCTCAAGCAGAAGATCTTCACCTGGGCCCAGGGCGTCGGCCGCGAGGCCCTCCCCCACCGCCTCAAGCGCAAGGGCGCCCCGGGCCTCCTCGGGATCAAGCTCAACCTCGCCGACAAGCTGGTCTTCGGCAAGATCCGCGAGCGCCTGGGCGGCCGCTTCGCCTACGCCCTCTCCGGCGGCGCCCCGCTCTCCCGCGAGGTCGCCGAGTTCTTCTGGGGCGCCGGCATCGCGATCTACGAAGGCTACGGCCTGTCGGAGACCTCGCCGGTCATCTCGGTCAACACGCCGGACGCGGTCAAGCTCGGCACCGTCGGCCGCCCCATCCCGGGCTGCACCGTCAAGATCGCCGAGGACGGCGAGATCCTCGCCAAGGGGCGCAACATCATGAAGGGCTACTGGAACATGCCCGAGGCGACCGCCGAGGTGATCGACGCCGACGGCTGGTTCCACACCGGCGACATCGGCGAGATCGACTCCGAAGGCTTCCTGCGGATCACCGACCGCAAGAAGGAGCTGATCATCAACGCCTACGGCAAGAACATCGCCCCGGCGCCGATCGAGAACGCCCTCAAGAACAGCCGCTTCATCGGCCAGGCCGTGGTCATCGGCGACCGCCGCAAGTTCCTCTCCGCCCTGCTGGTGCCGGACTTCGACGCCCTGAAGCCCTGGGCCGAGCGGCAGGGCAAGGGCAAGCCGGCCAACGCCGACCTGATCCGCGATCCGCAGGTGCGCGAGCTGTTCTCCAAGGAGGTCGAGGAGGTCAACCGCGGCCTCGCGAGCTTCGAGAAGATCGTGGCCTGGGAGTTGCTACCCGATGAGTTCACTCTGGAGACCGGCGAGCTGACCCCGACGCAGAAGGTCAAGCGCCGGGTGATCAACCAGAAATACGGGGCCGCCATCGATGGCCTTTATGAAGGGGCCGAAGCCCGCCAAGGGGCCTGAGCCGGGCCCGAGAGAGGGCCAAGAGAAGGGGGATTAACGGGTGACTTCCATCTTTCGACTCGACGTCGGCACGGACCGCCTGGCGACGCTCACGTTCGACCTGCCGGGCAAGAAAGTGAACGTCTTCACCCGCGCCGCCCTGGCGGAGCTGGAGCAGAGGATCCAGGAGGTCGCCAAGCGCCAGGACATCGGCTGCCTGATCCTGCTCTCCGGCAAGGAGGGGAGCTTCATCGCCGGCGCCGACGTCGAAGAGATCGCCCGGGTCACCGATCCGGTCGAGGCCGAGGCCGGCTCGCGGCTCGGCCACCGGCTCTTCTCGGCCTGGGAGTCGCTCCCCTTCCCCACTGTCGCCGCGGTGCGCGGCGTCTGCCTCGGCGGCGGCCTGGAGATCTCGCTCGCCTCGACTTACCGGGTGCTGTCGGACCGTGCGGACAGCCGCATGGGCCTGCCGGAGGTCCGCCTCGGGATCGTCCCCGGCTGGGGCGGCTCCACCCGGCTCCCCCGCCGCATCGGCATCGCCGAGTCCCTCGACCTGATCCTCACCGGCAAGACCGTCTCCGGCCGCCGCGCCCTCAAGCTCGGCCTGGTCGACGCCCTGCTGCCCGACGCCCGCTTCTACGACCTGGTGCGCGACTTCGCGCTCGAACGGCTCGACCGCAAGCGCCGTGACGAGGAGGCGATCGGCGGCATCAAGGGGCTGCTCCTCGAGCGCAACCCGCTCGGCCGGCGGATCGTCTTCGATCAGGCCCGCAAGAAGACCCTGGAGTCCACCCACGGCCACTATCCGGCCGCCCTGCGCGCCATCGAGGTGGTGCGGGTCGGTCTGGAGGACGGTCCGCGCGCCGGCTTCGACGCCGAGGCCCGGGCCCTGGCCGAGCTGGCCACCTCGCGGATCTCCAAGAACCTGGTCCATGTCTTCCAGCTCAGCGAGGCGGCCAAGCGCACCGAGGGGCTCGAAGGGGGCGCGGCGCACGAAGTGAAGCGCACCGCCACCCTCGGCGCCGGCACCATGGGCGGCGGCGTCGCCCAGCTCGTCGCCAACGAGACCGCCCTGCCGGTGCGCCTCAAGGATGTCCGCGTCGAGGCCCTGGCGAGCGGCATGACCCACGCCTCCGGCCTGTTCGACCGCCTGGTGCGCCGCCGCCGCATGGAAGCCGCCGAGTCGCGCCGCCGCATGGCCCTGATCCAGCCCACCCTGGACTACAGCGGCTTCGGCGACGTGGACCTGGTGATCGAGGCGATC
>DATAHG010000141.1:0-2826 GCA_036263295.1 Thermoanaerobaculia bacterium
CGCCGACTCGGCCGGACGCTATGTCGAGGCGGGACCGTTCACGGTCCGCGGCGTGGGCAGGCGCTGAATTGTGAAAACTCTCGGCATCGTCGGCGGGATCGGTCCGGAATCCACGATCGAATACTATCGGTTCATCCTCGATGGCTACCGCGCCCGGGTGGCCGACGGGAGCGCGCCGCACCTCCTGATCGACAGCCTCGACGTCAACCGCGGCATCGCGATGCTGGACGCGAACGATCTTGCCGGCCTCACGAACTACCTTTCCGCATCGGTCGAGCGCCTGGCGCGAGCGGGCGCCGAGATCGCACTCATCGCCGCGAACACGCCCCACCTCGTGTTCGATGAAGTCCAGCGCCGATCGCCGATTCCGATGCTCAGCATCGTTCAGGCCGCCTGCGAGCATGTACGACGTCTGGGGTATGCCCGGGTCGGGCTACTCGGCACCGGCTTTACCATGCGAGCCCCCTTTTTTCCAGAGGTATTCGCCCGGGCCGGAGTCGAGCTGGTCGCACCGAACGAGGCCGAGCAAGCGGGCATCCACAGGATCTACATCGGCGAGCTGCTCGAGAACCGGTTCCTGCCCGGGAGCCGCACGGCCATTCTCGCGATCATCGCGCGCCTCAGGGAGGAGGAGCGGGTCGAAGCGATTCTCCTTGCCGGCACGGAGTTGCCGCTGCTTCTGCGGGACGCCGGACCGGAAGCCATCCCGCTGCTCGACACGACCGTCATCCATGTCGGTGCGGCAATTGATGCGCTCGTGAAGTGATCCGCGGTCGGCGAGAGTCCGAGCCGCCGATCCTCAAGGAGCGGTTCGCACCCGCACCGCGCCGTCGGAGGCCACGGCATTCTCCAGCGCACCGTTCTTGTCGAGGTATACGACATTGACCGGCAGCATGTCGAGCCTGCCCCCGGTGGGCCCGTTGACGAGGTAGACCGGCTGCGGGCCGTCGGCCGACGGCCCGACGGTATGTGCGGGCGTGGCCATCAGGGGTCCTGGCAGGAACGCGTCCGCATGTGCGCTCACGAGCTGCAGCACCAGCAGCGCGCAGATGATCGTGAGCAGGACATTGGTGAGGCCGCGGGAGGCAAGCTGATGCCGAGTGATCACGGAGTCTCCTGAGGTGACTGGTGGCAGGTTGGGGCTGCAGGCGCCTGCGCCTGTGGGTGGTGCGCCGCGACGGAGGCCGAGATCACCAGCTCGAACGCCACGTCCTCGGCGCGCGAGGGTCCCCCGGCGATCACGTCGGCGTCCAGGCTCAGATGCCAGGTTGGCGACGGTCGCCAGCGGCCGGCCAGGTGGATCCGCGGGACCGGCCGGCGGACCCTCCGGCGCGGCGTCCTCCCAGCCGTGAGATTAGGTTGCGTCAGGGACGCATTCCGGGCCAGCCCGGAGACATGGCGCAAGTGAAATGAAGGGAGTCGAGCATGGCAAAGGTCCTCATGGTACTCACATCTCACGACCGGCTGGGCGATACCGGACAACCCACCGGCTTCTGGCTGGAGGAGTTCGCGGCACCCTACTACGTCCTGAAGGACGCGGGAGTCGACATCACGATCGCGTCGCCCAAGGGCGGACAACCGCCGATCGACCCCAAGAGCGATGATCCCAAGGCCCAGACACCGGCCATGCAGCGATTCAGGCAGGATCCGGAGGCGCAACGCGCGCTGGCGAACACGGCCAGGCTCTCGACCATCTCAGCGGACGATTACGACGCGGTCTTCTATCCGGGCGGCCACGGGCCGCTGTGGGACCTGGCGGAGGACCGGGATTCCATTTCGCTGATCGAGCGGCTGTACGCCGCGGGGAGGCCCGTGGCCGCCGTGTGCCATGGTCCGGCGGCGCTCCGCCACGCCAGGGCGACCGACGGCACGCCGCTGGTCAAGGGAAAGGCGGTCACCGGTTTCGCCAACAGCGAGGAGGCCGCGGCCGGTCTCACGAACGTGGTGCCGTTCCTGGTGGAGGACGCGCTCGAGGCCAACGGGGGGAAGTACTCGAAGGCGGCAGACTGGGCGGATCATGCCGTGGCCGACGGGAATCTGATCACCGGGCAGAATCCGGCGTCCTCGGAGTCGACCGCCAGACTGCTGCTCAAGCAGCTGGAAGCCGGCCTGGGGGTGACAACGGGCGCGGAGACGCAACGCCGCTAGGGTGAAGCCTGCGCGTCGGCTGCGCCCGTTGCACGGTTCGGGCGTGCCGGTGACGTCCGCCGCTCAGGCCTGATCCGGCCCCGACCAGTCGAAGGGGATGTGCTTGCTGGAGCGGCCGGCCCACTCCCATCTGAAGCCGAACGCGTCCACCCTGTCCGCCGTGGCCCGCCCCCAGGTCGCGACGGTGCCGGGGCCGGTCTCGGAGCCCGGGGCATTGAGCGTCTGGACCCGCGCTCCCGGCGGTGTCATGGGACCGCTCAAGGCCTCGGCGCTGGCGACGACGCGCCCCGGAATCTCGGCCCGCCAATGCGCCAGGTCGTCCGCGACCTCGAACTCGATGGGGACGAACTCGATCCCGCGCATGTCCCCGATGAGCGTCGCAAACATGGCGGGGAACCCGCCGGCCTGGCCGCCCCAGATCAACTGCATGGCCTCGCGCTGCGGCTCGCTCGCGCGCTGATCGATGAAGAAGCCCATCGCCGCCTTGGTTTCACCTGCCCAGATGTTCCCCACGAAGTGGGCCACCCCGATGAGATTGAAGTCATCCAGCGGGACCTCGCCGTAGCGTCCCTGGCGGATATGGTAGGCCAGGATCCCGTCACAGTCGCCGTGGCTCGGGGCCTGGGCGAACGTACAGGGACAGGGGACATTGCACTTGCAGACGTCGAACCAGTCGCC
>DATAHG010000142.1:0-10776 GCA_036263295.1 Thermoanaerobaculia bacterium
GCGCGAAGCGGATCCGCGACTTCATCGCCATGCTGGAGCGGGGCGAGAAGCTCCACCCCTGACGCAACGCCCCCCGCCCTACCGCCGCACCGAGATGTGGTACACGCCCGTGGTCCCCGGGAAGCTCGACACCCGGGCCACGTACCGGCCGGTGCTCGGCACCGTGAAGGTGATCCGAGACCCGAGGTCCACCCCGCCGTCGTCATCGCTCGCGAGGACCGTCCCCGCTGCGTTCTCGATCACCAGCAGGGTGTCGAGTCCCTGCCCGAGGCCGCTGGTCTCGACGGTCACGGTCGCCCCCGCCGTGGCATCAAAGGCGAAGGCATCGACGTCCTCCACCGATTCGATGGCGCCTGGAACGAGCGGCCCATCGACGGTCAGGAGAGTCGCGGTCGCCGCGGTGTTGCCGTGGTCGTCCGGGAACGGTCCGGCCAGGCTGATGCGGTAGAACTGCGCCGGACCGGACACGCGGACGAAGAAACGGCCGGTGTGCGGCACCTGGAAGAGGATCTGGCGGGTGGGGACGCCAAATCCGAAGAGACTTCCCTGCGCGGTATCCAGGACGGTCAGACCGTTCACGTCCAGCAGCTCGAGCGTCAGGCCCGAGAAGAGCTCGTCGACCTGCACCTTGACCACGAAGGTCTCCCCCACCAGCGCCTCGAAGGAGAACAGGTCGACGTCGCCGGACAGCTCCAGCTCCGCTTCGAGAGGAAGGGCATTGGGCACCAGCGGAGTGCTCTGGGACGGCCGGCTGCCGTGGTCGTCCACGATCGGCCCGCGCACCCGGATGCGGTAGGGCCCGGTGGTGGCGAATCTCTGCTGGACACCCGCGAAGAGAGTCCCGTTCTCCGTCGCGGTGACCACGAGCCGCGAGGCGTTGCTGCTGAGCAGCTCGGTGCCGTCCTCCTTGAAGACGCGGGTGAACGGGAAGGAGGAGGAGGAGTCCGTCGACTCGACTTCCACGAAGAAGAGCTGCCCCGCGGCCACCGGGAAGGAGAAGACGTCGACGTCGCCTGGGACCTCGTTGTTGCCGGGGGTGAAAGCACCGGCGGCGGTGCCCGGCGTGAGGGCGGTCGCCGTCGCCGGGAAGTCGCCATGGTCGTCGGGCAGCGGTCCTTCCAGGGTCACGCGGTAGGAGAGCGGGAGGCCGAACGAGGTGCCGGTCCAGATCTGGGCGTAGAAGGGGCCGGCCTGCGGAGCGATGAACAGGATCTGGAGCTTCCCGTCGAAGTCGATGCTGCCGGTTGCCAGCACCGTGCCGCCGGCGTCGACGATGCGGAGCCCCGGGAAGAGTCCCGAGAGGGGCTCGACGGTGATCCGGAACGCGTCGCCCGCGGCAGCCGCGAACGAGAACAGATCGACGTCGTCGGACAACAGCAGCACGCCGTCCCGCGGGGTCCCCGGCGCCAGTGGCGTCGCCGTGGCGGGCGTGCCGCCGTGGTCGTCCGCGACCGGGCCGCGAACCTGGACCTCGTAGGTGCCGATCCCCGACCGGCCGTGCGAGACGTGGGCGAAGTGCGTGCCGGTCACCGAGGCCCGGAACGCGACCTGGCTCCGCGGCCCGGTGGACGAGCCGCTGTCGAACGCCACGGTGGCGCCGTCCGGGCGGGAGACCGACAGGCTGGCGTCCATCATCGGATCGTCGCCCACGGTCTCGACGACGTAGACCTCCCCGGCCGTCGCCGGGAAGGAGAAGACGTCCACGTCCCCGGGGGTCTCGATCTCACCCACGGCGCTCGGCCCTCCCGGAGCAAGCGGGGTGGCTCCGGTCTGCCCGTCCGCGTGATCGTCCGGCACCGGACCGCGCAGGAAGAGCTGGTAGCCGCCGATGCGTCGCCCGGAGCGGTCCCGGAGCGAGATGAAAAAGATGCCGTCCTGGATGGCGGAGAAGCCGCCGGCGGTCGCCTGGGAGGTCGAGGACGAGAAGCTGGTGAGGAAGCCCGCCGGGGTCTCCACCTGCAGATCGACCTGGGGCCCGTCGCCGGGCTGGGCGGCGAGGACCAGGGTGAACCGGTCCCCCTCGTGCGCGACGATCGCGAGGACGTCGACGTCCCGCGGCCGCTCGAAGGTGCCGTTCACCAGCAGGCCGGGGGCCGTCGTCAGGGGGACGACCAGGGTGGCCTGCGCCGGGATGTCCGCATGGTCGTCCACGTGGGGCGGCAGGATGCAGGAGCGGGAGGGGACCGGCAGCTCGAAGACGGTGCTGAGGAAGACCGACATCTGCTCGCGGGTGACCAGGTTGTCTGGGCAATACGCCCCGCCGCCGCAACCGCCGGTCACGCCGCGCGCCGCCAGCTCGTTGATCCAGGGCGCGAACGGGTCCGAGCAGGGCACGTCGGTGAACACCGGGGACGTGCAGGCCGGCGGCTGGAAGCCCGGCCCCTCGTCCATCAGCAGCAGGAACACCGCCATCTGCGCCCGGCTCACCGCGGCGTCGGGGCAGTAGTTGCCGCCGCCGCAGCCGCTGGTGATGCCGCGGGCCGCCAGCTCGTTGATCCAGGGCGCGAAGGGATTCGCGCAGGGCACGTCCGCGAACACCTGGGCCGTGCAGGCCGGCGGCTGGAAAGCCGGCCCTTCCTTCGCCAGCAGCAGGAAGACCGCCATCTGCCGCCGGCTCACCGGCTGGGAGGGACAGAAAGCGCCATTCCCGCAGCCGCCAGTCACCCCGGCGTTGAACAGGGTCTCGACGAAGGGCAGGAAGGGGCTCGCCGCGGACACATCCACGAACCGCGGCGGGACTGTCACCACTCCCGTCTGGCCGGCGCTGTTGCGCGGCTCCGGGGGGAGCAGGTCGTAGTCGGCGTTGAACGGCTCCAAGGTGAAGAACGCGTCGGAGTTGGCGATGCGCAGCGCGCAGGTGCCGTCCGCCGAGAGCGCGGGGGCGTTGAACGGCGACTGCTGGTTCGTCACCCCGGTGAAGCTGCCGTAGGTCAGGCACTCGGCGGTGCCGTCCTCGGGGACTTCGAAGCAGACCTTGCCGCTGCCGGGCACCAGCAGGGGCGGCATCAGGAAGTCGGGGTCCGGCGCCGAGGCGAGGCTCGCGAACGCCTGGGTCCCCACCAGCACGGAGACCGGACCCGCGCAGCTCTCGGGCGGATCCGACGGGAAGACGAACTCCCCCACCTCCTGGTCGGCCGCGTCGTAGAAGGCGAGCCGGGCGGCCCCCGCCCACGGCTGCCCGAAACAGGTGTTGGCGCGCAGCTCGACGTACTGGATCTCCGGCCGGCCGAAGGCGCCGGCCACCACTTCCTCGATATCGCCGTCGAGACGGCTGGCATGGGCGGGAGGCGCCGCCAGCAGGGCCGATGCCGCCAACGTCGCCAACGCCGTGGCGCGGGTCAAAGCCAGAGGAGAGGTCTTCACGCGGGCCGGGCTGCTCTTCATGGCGCACTCCGAACGGCGATCTGGTAGATGCCGATGCTGTTGGTCTGTTGGAACACCCGGACGAAGTACCGGCCGGAGCTCGCGAACGTGAAGGTGATGCGGGAGGCGAGGGCGCCGGCGCTGTCGTCGTCGGCGGCAAGCACCTCGAAGCCGTCGGTGCCCACGAGCTGGATCACCGTGTCGCTGCTGGGGCCGAGGCCGCCGGTCTCGATGATGAGCGTCTCCCCCGCCGCGGCGTCAAAGGCGAAGACGTCGACATCGAAGCCGAGATGGTGGAAGCCGTTGGTGGCGGGAGCGCCCACGGTGAGCAGCGTGGCGTCTTCCGGGGTGTCGCCGTGGTCGTCGGCGAAGGCGGGCCCGAGCGTCAGCCGGTATCCCGTCTCCGGCCCGCTGAGCCGCAGGAAGTAGCGGCCCGTGGAGGGGACGGTGAAGGTCTCGGTGAAGAACGACAGGGGCGTCACCCCGTCGGGCGCCAGGATCGAGACAATGAAGTCGCCGAACACGGGGGGCTGGTCCCGCCCGACCTTGAGCCGGAAGCTCTGGCCCGCCATGGCGTCGAAGGCAAAGACGTCGACGTCCCCGAAGACCTCGAACCGGCCGGCGACGGCCGGGCTGCCCGGCGGCAGCAGGGTGGCCGTGGCGATGGTGTTGCCGTGGTCGTCCGCCAGCGGCCCGGTCACCGCCAGGCGGTAGGTCCCCGTGAAAGCGGAAAAGATGTCCGCGCGCGCGATGACGAAGTAGGTCCCCGGCTGCAGGACGGAGGAGGACGGGAAGCCGCCGTCCGGCAGCCGCAGGCTGGGGAAGAGCCGCAGGTTGGTCGAGAGGTCCGTCGCCTGGATGCGGTAGAGCCCGGCCTGCGCGACCGTGAAACGGAACACGTCGACGTCGTTCGGGATCTCGATGTTGCCGGCAACCGCGGAGCCGTTGACGGCGAGCGGCGTCGCCGTCGCGAAGTCGTCGCCGTGGTCGTCGACGAGCGGCCCCCGCACGACGACGCGGTAGACGGCGGGAGAGGTGGACGAGTGCAGGCGCACGAAGTAGGTGCCGGTCGTAGGCGCGGTGAGCACCAGCGGCGGGACGAAGGTGTTGCCCGAGAGCAGGACCGTGGAGCCGTTCGTGCCCAGCACCTCGATGACGAAGCCGCTGTTGGTCAGGGCGCCGGCGTCGATCAGGAACACCTGCCCGGCGCCGGCCTGGAAGGAGAAGAGGTCGGCGTCGCCCTCCGGCAGCTCGCCGAAGGCGGGGACGCCGGAGGTGAGCGGGACGGCGCCGGCCGCGTCGGACAGCGGCCCGCGCACCCGGAGGGTGTAGGCCGCGGCCGGGAACGGGTTGTTCTCCTCGACGCTCGCGAAGACCGTGCCGGTTACCGGCGCCGTGAACAGCGCCACGGTATCCAGGTCCCCGAAGAAGCGGCTGGAATCCCCCATGGCGAAGGGGCCGTCCGGACCGAGGATGGTCAACCGCAGGTCCGGGCTGCCCGCGGCCTCGACGGCGTAGAGCCGACCCGCCTGGACGTCGAAGGCGAAGAAGTCGCTGTCGAGCCCGTGCTCGAGGATCCCCGGGGTGCCCGGGCCGCTGCCGGGCGGGGCCGCGACCGGCGTCACCCGGGTCGCGGCACCCGCGCTGTCGCCGTGATCGTCGGGGATGGGGCCGCGCACGGTGAGCTGGTAGCGCCCGGTGCGCGTCTGGTCCGGGAACACCCGGACGAAGACCGTCCCGGTCACCGGAGCCAGAAAGGCCGGGGTGAAGACGAGGGTCTCGCCGTTGATGTTCAGGAAGACCAGGGGCAGCGGGGAGCCGTCGCTCAGCAGCGCCACGTCGACGTGGTACACCTTCCCCGCCTGGACGGGGAAGGAGAAGACGTCCTGGTCCGAGGTGGTTTCGAGGGTCCCCGTCGTGGGCACGCCTACGGCGATGGGGGTGGCGTTGGCGGGCTCGTCACCGTGGTCGTCGCGCGGGATCGGGCCGTCCGAGCAGTCGAAGGACGGCACCGGCAGGGCGAAGGCGGTGCTGAGGAAGACCGCCATCTGCTCGCGCGTCACGATGCCCCCGGGGCAGAAGTTGCCGCCGCCGCAGCCGCCGGTGATGCCGCGCTGGGCGAGCTCATGGATCCAGGGCGCGAACGGGCTCACGCAGGGCACGTCGCCGAACACCGGCACCGCGCAGGCCGGCGCCGCGAAGCCCGGCCCCTCCAGGGTGAGGAGCAGGAAGACCGCCATCTGCTCGCGCGTCACGGCGCCGCCGGGGCAGTAGTTGCCGTTGCCGCAGCCGCCGGTGATGCCGCGGGCGGCCAGCTCGTTGATCCAGGGCGCGAACGGGTGCGAGCAGGGCACGTCCGCGAACATCTGGGCGGTGCAGGCCGGCGGCGTGAAGGACGATCCCTCCTTGGACCGCAGCAGGAAGACCGCCATCTGGTCGCGCGTCACCGCCGCCTGGGGGCAGAAGAAGCCGTTGCCGCAGCCGCCGGTCACGCCGGCGTTGAACAGCGCCTCGGCGAAGCGGCCGAAGGGGTGCAACAGGGAGACGTCGCGGAAACGGCTGGGGACCAGGATCTCCCGCCCCCTGGGCAGCGGCTCGCCGAGCCCGAAGTCCTCGTTGAAATTCGGCTCGCCGAAGTCCCCGAACAGCGCCTGGCGCCGGACGGAGCAGATCCGCGTGGGCACCAGGGGCGGGGCGTTGCCGGGGGAGCCCTGCTCCGAGTCGCCGGTGAACGCCCCGTAGGACAGGCAGAGGTTCGCGGGCTCGCCGCCCGGCAGGCCCTGGAAACAGACCTTGCCGCTGCCGGGCACCAGCAGGGGCGGCATGACGAAGTCGGGGATCGGCGCGGCCGGCAGGTCGGCCAGCGCCTGGGTGGCGATCAGCACGGCGCGGCCCGGTTCGAAACAGCCGTCGACGGAGGGGTCGGCGGGGAAGACGAATTCCCCCACCTCGTTGTCCGTGGCATCGAAGAACGCCAACCGGGCCGTGCCGGCCCACTGCCGCGGCTCGCAACTGCCCAGCCGCAGCTCGACGAACTGGAGCTCCGGCCGGCCGAACGCCCCGGCCATCACCTCGTCGATCTGGAGGTTCTGGTCGGCGGACGCGGCGGCCGGGCCGATCAAGAGGGACAGCAGGGCGCCGAGCACCCCGGGGAGGAAAGACTTCGCCGGTGACTTCATGATGTCCTTTCGCTGCGGAGGTGCCCGCTCCAGGCGTACCGGAAGGAGACCGTATTCCAGCAAGCTCTCCTGATCCGGCGCTGTACGGAGATGACAGACCGGGCACTTTCATTTCAGAAGAGGCTGGTCCTATTGTGGCACGGTACAATCTTGAAGGAAAACTACAGCGCCTGAAGGACGCCCGTGCTTTCAGGCCGGATTCATGGGGCCCCCTCCCCCTCCAGCCCCAGCCGGCTGTGCTTCCTCCCATAGCCAAAGTAGATCCCCAGACCGATCGCCAGCCAGACGATCAGGCGGACCCAGTTCTCCGCCGGCAGCGAGAACATCAGCAGTAGACAGCTCAGGATCCCCATAACCGGCACCACCGGCACCCAGGGGCAGCGGAAGGGGCGCACCGCGTCCGGGTTGGTGCGGCGCATGATCAGGACCGCCGCGCAGACCACCAGGAAGGCGAACAGAGTCCCCATGTTGACCAGCATCAGCAGGACCTGGATCGGCAGGAAGGCGGCCAGCAGGCCCACGAAGAAGCCGGTCAGGATGGTTGATTTCCAGGGGGTCCGGAAGCGCTGGTGGACGGCGCCGAAAAAGCGCTCCGGCAGCAGGCCGTCGCGCGAGATCGCGAGCAGGACGCGGGCCTGGCTGAGCATGGTCACCAGCAGCACCGAGGTGATCCCGGCGATCCCGGCGACGGCCAGCAGGAGCTGCGCCCAGGGGAGCCCCACCCGCCGGAAGGCGTCCGCCACCGGGGCGTTCACGTCCAGTTCCGTATAGGGGACCATGCCGGTGAGCACCGCCACCACGCCGATGTAGAGCACCGTGCAGAGCACCAGCGAAACGATGATCCCGATCGGCACGTCGCGCTGGGGCCGCCGGGCCTCCTCGGCGTGGGTCGAGACCGAGTCGAAGCCGATATAGGCGAAGAACGCCAGGGCCGCCCCGGCCAGCATGCCGAGCGGCTTCCCTCCGGCATCGGTCTGCCCCGCCAGGTGGTGCCCGAAGAAGTTGATCCCGGTGAAGCCGTACGGCGCGAAGGGGTGCCAGTTGTCGGGATTGATGTAGAAGGCGCCGACGCAGATCACGAACAGCACCGCGGCCACCTTGATCCCCACCAGCAGGGTATTCAACCCGGCGCTCTCGCGAATCCCGATCACCAGGATCACGGTGACCACGGCCACGATCACCACCGCCGGGAGATTGATCAGCGAGCCGGTCAGGACGACCTTGCCGAGTTGCGGGTCGTAATTGACGATCGGGCCGCTCAGCGCCTTCGGAAGGGCGAGCCCGAAGCTCCCCAGCGCGTTCTGCAAGTAGCCGGACCACCCCGTGGCGACCGTCGCGGCGCTCACGGCGTACTCCAGCACCAGGTCCCAGCCGATGATCCAGGCGAACAGCTCGCCGAGGGTCGAGTAGGCGTAGGTGTAGGCCGAGCCGGCCACCGGGGCCATGGCCGCGAACTCGGCGTAGCAGAGGGCGGCGAAGATACAGACGATCCCGGCCACGGCGTAGGAGAGCATCAGGGCCGGCCCGGCCGTCTGCTGCGCCACCGCGCCGGTCGAGACGAAGATGCCGGCTCCGATCACCGCCCCAACCCCCAGGCTGGTGAGTTGGACCGGCCCCAGCACGCGATGAAGCCGCTCCTCCCCTTCGAGCTCCGCCAGGAGACGGCTCAGGGGCTTCTTGGTCAAGAGAGAGTGCGCCACGGGTCACCTCCGAATGGCTCCGCTCGGCGGAGCGTCAGGTTTCCCGTGAGACTAGGGACAGGGGCGGGGGACGGGCTATGCCGCGACCTCCCGGCACCTCCGGCCGGCGGGCCGAGGGCCGCGAAGGCGGCCGGAGGTCAGGAGTCCGGGGACTTGGGACGCGGGGCCACCCGGCCGACCCGGAGCCGGTCGCTCAGGCGGTAGGCGTGGTGGAGAGTGACGATGGCGCCGCCGTCGGTCAGGCGGCCGCGCAGGACGTGGAGATGTCGGGCCGCCAGGTTCGTCATCTCGGCCTTGCCCGCCCCCTCCGGCGCCAGGCGCCGCCCGACCTCGACCACCGGCAGACCGTCGCCGCCCGCGAGGCGGTCCTCCAGCAGCCCGGCCCAGGTGGCCGCCTCCTGGCTGCCCTGCTTGAGCGCGATCCGGGACCCGGACGGGCCCTCGATCAGCCGCCCGCCCAGCTCGACGACCGGGTCGAGCGACCAGAGCACCAGATCCAGCTCGCGCTCGGCTTCGAGGCGCTCGGGCTCGGCGCGCGCCAGGGCGCGGGTCTGCGGCTCCTCTTCCTTGCCCAACGCGAAGCGCAGGACCAGCGGGAACGACCGTTCCAGGAAGGAGCGGATCACCGGCACCACGACGGACGACAGCTCGCTCTTGTCGAGCACGTCGCGGGGGTCGAAGCCGGCTTCGAGGAGGTCGCGGCCGAAGGTCGCCTGATACCCGCGCTTGTTGGACAGGAAACGGCAGGCCGGGGGGCGGTCCGCGAACATGCCGCGCACGGTGCTCGCCAGGAAGATCGACTCCCACCAGCGGTCGGCCGGCAGGAAGCGCAACGTCGAGAGCTGGACGTCCTGGATCAGCAGCCCGCCGGGGCGCAGCAGGCCGGCCACGGCGCGGCTGAAGCGGTTGGCGTCCTCGAACAGGGCGCGATCAAACGGCAGGAAGCGGGGGTCGGCCGGCGGCGCCGGGCCGTCCCAGCTCGCGGCGACCTGCAGGCCGGGAAAGGCGGCGAGCCAGCGCTCGACGGCGCGGTCAGTATCCGGCCCGGGACGGTCGAGGCAGACCACGGTCACCTGCTCCAGCAGGCCGGGCGCCGCCAGGGCGTCCAGCAGTTCGGAGACGTGGTGCAGGTGGTCCTCGACGGCCACCACGGGCCGGCGGGCGAAGCCGGTCTCGCCGAACCAGGTCATGCGGCTACTATAGTCGTGTCCTATGGAGAGCCGATGATCCCGCGGCGCTGGAGCTCCCGCCTGCTCGTCCTCGGGACGCTGCTGTTCGCGCTCCTGGTCGCCTTCACCACGCGCTCGATCTACCGCGAGTGGCGCGAGCAGATCGGCCAGAGCCGGGCCGACGCGATCTTTCAGCTCGTCCAGGGCAAGGGGCCGATGCGCCCCACCGACACGCCCGGCGCCACCGCCTGGCTCAACCTGGAGCTCAAGCGGTACCGCCAGCGCATCGCCGATCCCGCCCGCGCCCGCCTCTACGGCGAGGTGGCCGATTGGCGGGACTCCGGCGCCGTGCCGCCGCCGTTCGAGCCGATCCGCCAAGTGCTCGCGACTCCCCTCCCCCCGCTCCCGGACCCGACCGGAGCCGCGCTCCCCCGGCTGCTGCCGCCGGAAGCTCTGGGAGAAGCCGCCCCCATCCCGGCCGGCGACCCGGCCCTGCCGCTGCGCGCCCAGCGCTACCTGGAGCTCGACGGCCGCTGGTTCGTGGTGACCCGCCGGCAGGCCCTCGACACGCCGGACCTCGACGGCCTGGGCAATACCTCGAACCGGTTCCTGGCGCGCGCCGCGCCCCACCTGCGCGACCTCGGCGGCCGCCTCGAACGGGCCCTGTCGGAGCATCCGCTCCCCGCTGTGCCGGGCGACCGGCCGCCCCGCGTGGTCCGGCTCTACGCCCTCTCCGAGGACGGCACCCTCATCACCCTGCCGCTGTCCGATCCGGCTTCCAGACGCCGCGCCACGGTCGAGGAGGGACGCGAGCTGCGCAAGCTGCCGGAGCTACCCACCTTCGTCTCCAACGAGTTCTACTTCCGCTTCGACTTCTCCGATCCGGCGGTCCAGAGCTACTACTCCGGGCTCTACCTGGACCTCGGCGGACAGGGGCTGGTCGCCACCCTCACGGTCCCCGAGCGCGACGCCGCCACCGGCGTGCGCTGGCTGGTCGGCGCCGACCTCACCTTCGATCTGGACTGGCCCGCCTTCGCCCGTCGGATCGAGCCGCCCATGGTCTCCACGGCGGTCCGCCTCCCCGGCCTGGGACGACAGCCGTGGGCCGAGGTCCAAGCCGCCCTGGGATCCAGCCCCCCCGCCGCCCTGCGCAAGGCCGTGGCCGCCCTCGCCGGCCGTGAGCCGTCCGAGGGGACGCCAGCGCCGGGGCAGCCCAACGTGGTCCACGGCGTGGTCGAGGGGCAGGGCGCGGTGGCCGCCTTCCAGGTGGCGAGCAACACCTGGCTGCTGGTCCTCTTCCCCAAGACCGAGCCCCACCTCCCGCTCCTGCCGGTGACTCTCTCGGCGGCCATGCTCGCCCTCCTC
>DATAHG010000143.1:0-3294 GCA_036263295.1 Thermoanaerobaculia bacterium
AACGTCCTGCGGCCACCGTCCGCGACGGAGATGTTGGAGATCTTCGCCCGGTCTACCTTCCCCCCTCCGGAAGCACCTAGGAAGTAGACGGATCGGGCTGACCCCAGCCGGCGGTCCCTAGTCCCACCCTGTGTGGAGGAAAGGAAAGCGATGAATCTGGAGAACCTGAGCAAGGATGCCGTCCGTTCGACCGCCCGGACCGAGAAGGTCGCGGGCCTCTCCGAGCGCGAGCTCAAGACGGTCGTCGGCGGAATCGCGATCGTGGGCGACGACACCCCGCAGCGCCCGGTGCCGGAGACCGGCACCGTCCGCGAGCCGGTGACCCCCGAGCAGTGCGCCATCCACTTCTACTATCCGTCCGACGGAGCCCTCTGATCATGAAGCGGCGCGAACCCAAGCGGCTGGCCCTGCACCGGGAGACCTTGCAGGTGCTGAGCGAGGACCGGCTCCCCCAGATCTTCGGCGGCATCTCCATGGCTTCGGTTTGCCAGGAGAACACCCGTCCGGAGTGCGGTACGGACACCATCTGGTCGGTGGTTCAGTAGGAGGCGACGCGCGCCATCTCCCAGGCGAGGCTCTCTTGCGGTTCTAAGGGAGCCTCCGCCTGCCCCCAACCTTTTCCAGAGATCGAGGACCGGACCGGTGATCACCCTCCTGCGCGGCTCCGCCGCGGCTCTCGACGCCCACTGCGCGCGGCTGGCCGCCGAATCCGATCTCGCCCTGCCGGTCTTTCCGCCCGTGGCAGCGCGGTGTTGGAACGGGGTGCGCAACCTCCTGGCCGGCGTGGCCCGGCGGCGCGGAACGGACTTCGTGGCTGGCGTCCTCGCCCGGCGTCCCGCCGCCGCGAGCCTGGTGCCGGGCTGCTTTCAAGGCGAGCTGAGCGCCGCGGATCGGGCCGAGCGGGAGCTGCTCGCCGCCCGTCCCGACTCCCACCTGAGCCACAACCTGTTGATCCAGCGGCCGATGTTCGCGGCCTGGGCCGAGCTGCTCCACGCGCTGCTGGACAACGGCGGATTCACCCTGCTGGTCTCCGACCTCGCCCGCCTCGACCGCGAGAGCCTGGCCGCCTTGCGGGCCTTCTATCGCCGGTTCCCCGCCAGCGCCCCGGACCTGGTCGTGGGCTACGATCCGCGCCACGATACGCCGGCGCCCGACTCCCACGGCTTGATCTGGGAGAGCCCCGCGGACGACGTCTGGCGCATCGCCCTCGGCTTCCGCGCGCTCCCGGGGGCCGTGACCGAGGACCTGGAGGACCGGGGCAAGATCGACCCGGCGGCGTTCGCCGCCCCGGATGAGGACGGTGGTCCCCTGGAGGACGGAGCCGCGGAGCGGGCGGTGGACGAGATGCGGGCCGCCTTCCGGGCTTTCGGGTTTTCGACCATAGTACGGCTCGGGCTGGCCCTGCTGCGGCACGAGCCCGGGCTGGATCCGGAGCGGACCGCCGAGCTGCACGGCCTGCTGGGGCTTGCCGCCCACAATCGGCAGTTCCTGACCCGCGGCAACCGCCGCCTCGCCGATTTCCTGGAGGGGCACTTCCGGGCGGCCCTGGCCGCCGAGCGCGATCCGGTCCGGCGGAGCTGCCTGTGCTATCGCCTGGCGGTGGTCTTCGGCCGGCGCAAGGGGGAGCCGGAGCCGGCACTGGCCTGGGCGCGCCAGGCGATCGAGGAGGCCGAGGCGCCGGGCCTCCCGCCGCTCCGGAAGGCCCACCTCCAGGGGTGGGCGCACAACATCGAGGCGCTCGCCTTGCTGCGCTCCGGCCGGCCCGCCGAGGCCGAGGTGAGCTGCGAGCGCGCCTTCGCGTTGCTCGACGAGGCGCTCGCCGGGCTGCCGGCCGGAGTCGAGCCGTCCACCGCGCCGGATCAGCTCGTACGCGAGGCCGCCTTCACTCACTCCCTCCTGGCCGACAACCTGGCGGCGCTCGCCAAGACGGCCGGCGACGCCGGGCGGCTGGCACACTGGAAGGAGATCGCCGACCGCCTGGGCGAGCACTTCCCGGGCCTCAGTCGCTTCGAATCGGTGACCTGGATCGAGATCTTCCGGGAGCGGCGCGAGCTGCGCAACGCCCTGGCCCGGGCCGAGCACGGCCTGGAGGACGCCCGGGCCGAGCAGGACGCCCTGCGCGAATACGAGTACGAGGTCCATGGCGCCGACCTCCACGACCGGTTGGGGGAGGCGGAGGCCGCCTTCGCCGCCTTCGAGCGCGCCCGCGACCTGCGCCACCGGTTGGGAAGCCCGCGCTTCCTGCGGCCGGTGGAGATCCCCGCCGCCGCGGCCGCCGCCCGGGCGGGTAGGACCGCCGAGGCCCGATTTCAGTTCCAGCTCTTGTTGGAGCTCGAGACGTCGGACGCGACCGCGGCCCAGCTCCTCGCCGCCATGGCCGGGCTGGCCGCCCGCGAGGGGGACGCCGGCGAGGCCGACGAACGGATGAACGAGGCGATCGGCCGGGCGGTCGAGAGCGGCGAGCGAGACGCCCTGCTGGCGGTCGCGGTCGCCGCCGGCCGGGCTTGCCAGGTTCTGGGCTGGGACGAGGCGGCGCGCGACGCCTACCGCCGGGCCCTAGAGATCGCCGGACCGGCTGGATCCGCTGGCGAGGACTCCGCGCCCCCGGCCTCGCTGCTCTGGGCCGCCCTCCTCGGCGCCTGGGAGACCGGCGATCCGGACCCGGAGATCCCCGTGCGCTGCCTGCTCCAGACCGGGCCGGCCCTGGAAGACGCGGACGCCTGGTGGGACCTCCCGCGCCTCGTCCGCGCCCTGGCCGCCGTCGCCACTGCCTCGACCGGGCGCGGGCGCTTGGCCGATCCCGCTCTGGCCGAGTCCCTGCGGGACTTGCGGGCGGCGGCTGCCGAGCGGGCCGACTGCGCCGCCCCGCTGGACGAGCTGCGGGCGGCTCTTGCCTGAGGCCTCTCCCGTCGCGGCTCCCGGGAAGATATGATCCCGGGCCATGCCACTGACCGTCGCCACCTGGAATGTCAACGGAATCCGGGCCCGCCAGGCCCAGTTCCTCGAATGGGTCGAACGCGACCGCCCGGACGTCATCTGCCTGCAGGAAATCAAGGCCTCGCCGGAGAAGCTCCCCGAGGTCCTCTGCGAGCTCGGAGGGTATTGGTGCTACTGGCACGGCTCCGGCGGCTACTCGGGGGTGAGCCTCAATCTGCGCCGCGAGGCCTTCCCGGAGACGCCGGAGTTCTCCCACCCCGCCTTCGATCATGAGACCCGCATCGTCACCGCGAGCGCCGGGGACCTGACCATCGCTTCGATCTACGTGCCCAACGGCGGCAAGGACTTCGCCGCCAA
>DATAHG010000144.1:0-16688 GCA_036263295.1 Thermoanaerobaculia bacterium
GGCTTCAGGAGCTGGAACTTGACCATCTCCTTGTAGCTCACCTGGCTGTCCATGTCCTGGCGAGCGAGCTTCAGGTGCTGGTGCAGCCCTTCGAGGACCATCTCGGCGGCCAGGGCGCGCTCCTCGCGGGAGCCGGCGCTCTTGGCGACGAGCTCCTTGAGGCCCGGGACCTTGAACAGCTCCGCCTCGTACTCCGCGAACGGCTGCTCATCCGACAGGGTGACGGCGTTGCCCTCGGCGAACCAGCGCACCGCCTTGGCGTAAGGGCCGCGGTCGTCCTCGCCGCCGCTGCCGACCTCCTTGCCGACCTCCGGGAAGCGCCCGTCGAACGACTTGCGGACGGCCTGGCCGATCAGCCGGCGGGCCACCACCTCGGCGCCCTGCTGCTCCCCTTCGTAGACCATCTCGACCTTGCCGGTGATGGCGGGCAGCAGCATCTGGAGATCGCAGAGGCGCGGGTAGACCGGCCGGTCGCCGGTCGCCAGGGCGCGGCGCTCCAGGTTCGACACCAGCAGCTCCAGGGCCGAGATGGCGACGCGGGCGCTGACGCCGGACGACTGGTCCACCAGGTCGCTCTCGCGGGCCGCCACGCTGACCTCCTCGACCAGCAGCCGCACCTCCTCGGGCACCACCACGTCGGGGATGTCGCGCTCGGTCCAGGCCTCCTGCTGCGTGATGGCGGCGGCGGTCTGGGAGTCCGGCGGGTAGTGGGTGAGGATCTGCGACGAGATGCGGTCCTTGAGCGGCGTGATGATGCTGCCGCGGTTGGTGTAGTCCTCGGGGTTGGCCGAGAAGACCATCAGGATGTCGAGCGGGATGCGGACCGGAAAGCCGCGGATCTGCAGGTCGCGCTCTTCGAGGATGTTGAAGAGGCCGACCTGGATGCGCGGCGCGAGGTCGGGCAGCTCGTTGATCGCGAAGATCCCGCGGTTGGTGCGCGGGATGATGCCGTAGTGGATGACCTCGGGGTCGGCGAAGGTGAGCTTGCGGGTCGCCGCCTTGATCGGATCGATGTCGCCGAGCAGGTCGGCGATCGACACGTCGGGGGTCGCGAGCTTCTCGTTGTAGCGCTCCTCGCGCGACAGCCAGACGATCGGGGCGTCGTCCCCCGCGGCGGCGAGGACGCGCTCGCCCTGCGGCGAGATCGGCGCCAGCGGATCCTCGTTGAGCTCGGTGTCGGCCAGGGCCGGCACCTCGGGGTCGAGTAGGGTGACCAGGGAGCGCAGGATCCGCGTCTTGGCCTGGCCGCGCAGTCCGAGCAGGATGAAGTCGTGGCCCGCCAACAGGGCGTTGACCACCGAGGGGATGACCGTGCGGTCGTATCCCAGGATGCCGGGGAACAGAGGGCCGCCGGCCTTCAGGCGGGAGCGCAGATTGTCGCGCAGCTCCTGCTTGATGGACCGGGGGCGGTAGCCGGTCCCCTTGAGGGCACCGAGAGTCGTGGGCTTTTGCGCCATCAGTCTTGAAGCTCCGTCAGCCAGTGCTCGGCGTCGATCGCGGCGCGGCAACCGGTCCCCGCGGCGGTGATCGCCTGCCGGTAGATCGGATCCGACACGTCGCCACAAGCGAAAACTCCGGGCACGCTCGTCTTGGTCGAAGGATCGTGAACCTTGAGATACCCCACGTCATTCATCTCGATCTTCCCATGGAAGAGCGCGGAGTTCGGCTGGTGGCCGATGGCGTAGAACACGCCCTGAGTGGGGTAGACACTGTCGAGGCCGGTCTGCTTGTTGTGCAGCTTGACGGCCGTGACCCCCCCTTCGCGGCTCCCCACGATTTCGGTCACGGCCGAATTCCAGATCCAGGCGATCTTGGGGTTGGCGAAGGCGCGGTCCTGCATGATCTTGGACGCGCGCAGCTCGTGGCGGCGGTGGACCACCGTCACCTTGCTGGCGAACTTGGTGAGATAGGTCGCCTCCTCCATGGCGGAGTCGCCGCCGCCGATGACGACGACCTCCTTGCCGCGGAAGAAGAAGCCGTCGCAGGTGGCGCAGGCGGAGACGCCATAGCCCATCAGCTCCTGCTCGCCGGCGACGCCGCCGAGCTTGGCGGTGGCGCCGGTCGCGACGATCAGGGCGTCGGTGCGGAAGGTCGCCTCGTCCGTGCGGACGGTGAACGGCCGGTGGTCGAAGTCGACCTCGACGACGTTCTCGAATTTGACCTTGGCGCCGAAACGGCGCGCCTGGTCGCGCATGCGGTCCATCAGCTCCGGACCCAGGACCCCTTCGGGGAAGCCGGGGAAATTCTCGACGTCGGTGGTGATGGTGAGCTGGCCGCCGGGCTGGTTGCCTTCCAGCACGAGCGGCGCCAGGTCGGCCCGGGCGGCGTAGAGCGCGGCGGTGAGGCCCGCCGGCCCCGAGCCCAGGATGATGACCCGGTGGTAATGCTCCTGGCCCTTCTCGGGGGTGGACATCTGAGGAATGGTCCTCCTGGGAACCGGATGCGGCAGCCATCGCTGGAGTGGACGGTGCCGCGCTCAGTCTATATCAGCCGTTTGCCTGTCCTTCGGAACGGAAAAGAGGCGCCACCGAGGCGCCCTGCGGTTACAACAGGCGGCGGTCCAGGCCGCATTCCGGCCCTTCCGGCGGCCGGTCCTGACGCCGGAAGGGCGGCGGAATAGCCAATGCGGAAAGAGGACTTGTTACTGAAAGTTTGGTATCGTGTTCGTCCTGTTCCGTGGTCCGTATGCCGCCTTGAAGGAGGAATTGATGAGAGCAGATCGTAGAGCGTGGGCCCTTTGTCTGAGCCTCGCCGCCATGCTTCCGGCCCTGGCCGTTCCGGCCAGTGCGGAGCGCACCGATGACTTTGTGATCCAGTGCCGTCCCAACTGCGACGCGGTGGCCGCCGCCGTCCGTCAGATCGACGGCGCCCGCATCAACTACATCTTCCAGAACGTGCCCGGCATGGCGGCCACGATCCCGGTCTCCGCCGCGGCGGCGCTGCAGGGGCGGCCGGACATCGTCGAGGTCACCAAGGACCTCGCGGTCAATCCGCCGCTGCCGCAGCCGGATCTGCCGCTCGTCGCCGACGGCGTGCAGGCCCTGAGCACCGCCGACGTGCCGGGGATCACCGCGTCGCTGCCGTCCAACTACAACTACAACAACGGCCTGACCGGCGCCGCCTCCTTCCACGCGCAGGGGACGCTCGGCAACAACGTGGTCGTGGCCATCATCGACAGCGGCACGGCCAACTGGTCCGGCGTGCCGGCCCTGGCCGGCTCGGTGATCGGCGGCGAGAGCCTGATCCCGCCCGCCTCCGACTCCGTCATCTCGGCCACCAGCCGGCTCAACAACCCCCACGGCACCTGGGTGGGGACCATGATCGCCGGCCATGCGAACTTCCTGTTCCTCTCCAACTCGGTCCTTCCCAGGGCGCTCACGAGTTACGCGCCTTCCAGCGTCATCCCGTGCACCCCGGCGCTCGGCTGCGCCTCCAACGTGTCGATCGTGCCGATGATCGGCACCGCTCCGGCGGCCAAGCTGTACGCCCTCAAGATCCTCCCCTCCAACGGCGGGTCGAGCCCGAGCTCGCGGACCCTGGCCGCGATGGACCGCGTCCTCACCATCCGCCGCAACTTCGACAACGGCATGCCGTCGGCCATCCTGAACCCCGGCTGCGGCGCCGAGAACAACCCCTGCGTCTACGATTCGCTGCCGATCCAGGTGGTCAACATGAGCCTCGGCGGCGGCACCCTCTACGCCGGCAACGACCTGCGCGAGCAGCTCACGAGCCGGATGCTCGAAGCCGGTCTCGTGGTGGTCGTCGCGGCCGGCAATGACGGTCCGGGTGGCCTGACGATCGGCAGCCCGGGCAGCGGCCTCGGTGCCCTCAACGTGGCGGCGGCCAGCACGCCGGTCCACGAGCGGGTGCTGCGCGACCTGCAGTTCGGCAACGGCATCGGCGCCCTCTACCGTCCGTTCAACGGCATCCAGACCGCCACCTTCAGCTCGCGCGGTCCGTCCGCCGACGGCCGGGTGAGCATCAACCTGACGGCCAACGGTCTGGGCTGCTTCGTGCAGTCGGCCAACGGCGGCATCAGCCTGGCCTCCGGCACCTCGTTCTCGTCGCCCACCGTGGCCGGCGCCGCCGCCCTGCTGCGCCAGCGCTTTCCCAACGCCACGGCGGCCGAGATCCGGGCGGCGCTCATCCAGTCGGCCAACCCGGCCCTGCTCGCCGACGGCTCCGGTCCGTTGGACCGCGGCAACGGCTTCCTCGACATCCCGGCGGCGGCCAACCTGCTCGCCTCCGGTGCCCGTCTCGACACCCGACTCGACAAGGGCATCGGCAGCCCGAACCTGGAGGCCAACCTGCGCGGCGTCCACGTGCAGCCGGTCCAGTTCTCGAACAACGTGGCGACCGAGCACCTGCAGAACCTGCTGCCGGGCCAGGTGGCCCAGCTCTATGTGGAAGCGGCGGACAACCTCGAGCAGATCAAGATCAGCTTCTCGAACGTCACCCCCGCCCTCGCCGCGGGCCAGCAGAACCCGTTGTTCGGCGACGACATCGTCGTCACCGCCATCGACTCCTACACGTCGTTCGACGTGCCGCTCCTCCAGCAGTTCGTCAGCGGCAACGCGAGCTTCACGGTCACCCGGCCCCAGGCGGGCTTCGTCCGCTTCGCGGTCCAGGGTGACAGCACCAACGCCGGCCCGATCTCGGCCGACGTGACGATCACCCGGGTATACGCCGACCTCGGCCCGCTGACGTCCACCGGCCGGCTCGCCCAGGACCAGGAGAACGTCTTCCAGTTCGACGTTCCGGCCGGCACGGCCAAGCTGGCCGGGCTGCTGACCTGGCGCTTCAACTGGGGTGGTTACCCGACCAACGACCTCGACCTCGTCCTGACCGCCCCGAACGGTGCCACGTTCCTGGCCTCCACCCTCGGCAGCCCGGAGCGGCTCGAAGTCGCCAACCCGGTCGCCGGCCGGTGGACCGCCCGCGTGCAGGGCTTCCTGATCCAGCCGACGCTGAGCGGCCCGGACACCGACCAATGGAAGGTCTGGCTGACGGCCGACGGGCAGAGCCTCAAGCCGGCGAAGTAGGACCTGCCAGGAAGAGACGCCCCGGAGACCCGGGGCGGCGAACAGCCGGAGGGCTCCCGCTCTCCGGCTGTTTTCTTTTGCGTGGAGTCTGGGCGCCTGGGGGTGCTATTGAAAAACTGTTATCATCAATCCTTCTGTCCCGGTGGAGATGAAGAGGACCGCGCCTCTTGCCCCTCTGCCACCCACCCTCAAGGAGGATTTGATGAGTGTAATCCGTAGACCGTGGGGCCTTTCTTTGGGCCTCGCCGCCCTTCTCGTCGCCCTGGCGATTCCCGTTCGTGCCGCCGAGCCTGTCGAAGACTTCGTCATCCAGTGCCGGCCCACCTGCGACTCAGTGGCCGCGGCCATTCGCCAGATCAACGGGGCGCGCATCAATTACATCTTCCGCAACGTGCCGGGCCTCGCCGCTTCCATCCCGGTCTCGGCGGCCGCTTCCCTGCAGAAGCGCACCGACATCGTGGACGTCTCCAAGGATCTCGCCGTGAGCTCGCCGTTGCCGCAGGTCCAACAGCCCCTGACGGCGGACCAGGCGCGGGTGCTGTCGCCGAACGAGCTGCCGGGCTTCACCGGCACCGTGCCGGCCAACTACAACTACAACAACGGGTTGACCGGCGCCGCGTCGCTGCACGCCCAGGGCACCCTCGGCACCGGCGTGCTGGTCGCGGTCATCGACAGCGGCACCGCCAACAACCCGGCCGTCGTGCCGGCCATCGCCGGCTCGGTGATCGGCGGCGAGAGCCTGGTCTCGCCGGCGGAGGATCCGCTCTCGGCCACCAGCACCCAGAACGATCCGCACGGCACCTGGGTCGGCACCATGATCGCCGGCCACGCCAACTTCCTCTTCCAGAGCACCTCGACCCTGGTGCGGTCGCTCCAGCAGCACTCGCCGTCGAGCGTCCTCTCCTGCGCCACCCTGGGCTGCCCCGCGAACCTGTCGGTGATCCCGATGATCGGGACGGCTCCGGCGGCCAAGCTCTACGCCATCAAGATCCTGCCGGCGAACGGCAGCTCGACTCCGAGCTCCCGGACGCTGGCCGCCATGGACCGCGTCCTCACCCTGCGCCGCAACTTCGACAACGGCGTGCCGTCGGTCCCGCTCAACGCGGGCTGCGGCGCCGAGGAAAACCCCTGCGTCTATGACTCGTTGCCGATCAAGGTCGTCAACATGAGCCTCGGCGGCGGCACCCTCAACGCCGGCAACGACCTCAAGGACAAGCTGACGGTCGATCTGCTCAACGCCGGGATCGTGGTGACGGTGGCGGCGGGCAACGACGGCCCGGGCGCCCTGACCATCGGCAGCCCCGGCAGCGGCCGCGGCGCCCTCGACGTGGCGGCGGCCAGCACGCCGGTCCACGAGCGCGTGCTGCGCGACCTCCAGTTCGGCCTCGGCATCGGCGTCCTCTGGCGTCCGTTCAACGGCATCGAGACGGCCACCTTCAGCTCCCGCGGCCCGACGCCGGACGGCCGGATCAGCATCAACCTCACCGCCAATGGCGACGGCTGCTTCGTGCAGTCGGCCGACGGCAGCATCTCCCTGGCCTCCGGCACCTCGTTCTCGTCGCCCACGGTGGCCGGCGCCGCCGCCCTGCTGCGCGAGAAGTTCCCGACCGCCTCGGCCGCGAAGATCCGCGGCGCCCTCATCCAGTCGGCCAACCCCAACCTGCTGGCCGACGGCTCCGGCGCGATCGACCGCGGCAACGGCTTCCTCGACCTGGCCGCCGCCGTCAATCTGCTGAGCTCCGGCGCGCCGGTCCGCACCAATCTCGACTTCGGGCTGAGCAGTCCCTTCATGGACCTCAACCTCCTGCTGCTCGGGATCACCCCGGTGCGGTTCACCAATGACGTGGCGACCCGGCACCTGACCAACCTCAAGCCGGGCCAGGTGGCCCAGCTCTATCTCAAGGCGGAGGAGGACACCGAGTCCTTCCAGATCAGTTTCAGCAACGTCACCCCGACGCTGCCCGCCGCGCAGCAGAACCAGCTCTTCGGGGACGACCTGTTCGTCACCCTTCTCGATTCCTACACCTCGTTCAAGGTGCCCGTCGTCGAGCAGTTTGTCGCCGGCAACACCACCTTCACCTTCACCCAGCCGACCTCCGGCTATGTCCGTCTGGCGGTCCAGGGCGATACCACCAACGCCGGCACGATCTCGGCGGACGTGACCATCACCCGGGTGCGCAACAACCTGGGCGCCCTCACCGCGACCGGCAAGGTGCGGCAGGGCGAGGCCGACCTCGTCAAGTTCGACGTGCCGGCCGGCACCGCCAAGCTCACCGGCCTGCTCGAGTGGATCTACAACTGGGGCGGCTATCCGACCAACGACCTCGACCTCTACCTGATCGATCCGAACGGCAACGTCGTGGCCTTCGGAGCGACCCTCGGCAGCCCGGAGCGCGCCGAGGTCAACAACCCCGTCCCGGGTCGCTGGACCGCCCGCGTCGAAGGTTTCGCGGTGCAGGACACCCTGCTCGGCACCGGCGCCGACTTCTGGCGCCTGTGGGTGAAGGCCGACGGCCAGCGCCTGCGCCCTCGCTGAGCCTGAAAGCGGCCTGAAACAAAAACGCCGGGGGGCGCGAGCCCTCCGGCGTTTTTCGTTCGAGCGGCAGGCGCCCGGATCAGTAGTTGGTAAACCCCGACATCTTGGTGCCGCAGAACTGCCGGTTGTCGGTCGAGACGATGCCGCCGATCACCTTGCCGAGCTCGTCCCGGTCCTCGAGGTTCCGGACGGTGTCGCGGTGGAGCTGGAGCTTGACGTTCTTCTTCATCTCTCTTCTCCTTTCCCTGAGTCAGCCTGATTGCCCGTTCAGTCGACGTAGCCGGCGGCCCCGTAACGCTCGGGGCCGGACAACTTGGTACCGCAGTCGAAAATGTTGTCGGTGGAGATGATGCCGCCCCGAACCTGGGACAGGCCGGCTTCCAGGTTACGGAGGGTGTCGCGATGGAGCTGCAGCTTGACGGTCTTCTTCATCTCGGTTCCTTTCCTTGGGCGTGGAGCTTCGGAGTCTCCTCTTGTAAGGTGGCCCAGAGCCCTCCGGACGGGACGCCTGAGGACCCGGACCGGCCTTTGGTATGCTCTGCCCCCTCAGAGGAGGCGCGACCGCATGGAGTTTCAAGGAACAGAGAAGTACTACCTCGACCCCGAGCTGGGGGCCATCGTCAACATGGCGATCGCTCTGGAGAAGCCCCTGCTCCTGACCGGCGAGGCCGGCACCGGCAAGACGCAGCTCGCCTTCGAGATCAGCCGCTCCCTCGGGATGGGGATCGAGATCCTGCGCTGCAAATCGACGATCAAGGGGGAGGAGGCCTGCTATGTCCAGGACACCGTGCTCCGCCTCAACGACGCCCGCTTCGGCACCTCCGGCACCGGCCGCGACGTCAACAACTTCTTCGACTATGTGATCTGGGGGCCGATCGGGCGCGCCTTCCGCAGCCCCGAGCGGGTGGTGCTCCTGATCGACGAGATCGACAAGACCGAGTCCGACGTCCAGGACAACCTCCTCGACGTCCTGGAGGACTGCCAGTTCACCATCCGCGAGGTGAACCAGACCATCGGCGCGGTGCAGCGGCCGGTCATCATCCTGACCTCGAACGCCAAGCGGGAGCTGTCCGACCCCTTCCTGCGGCGCTGCTTCGCCCACCACATCGCCTTCCCGACCCCCGACCAGATGCGGGAAATCGTGAAGCTCCACTTCGCCGACCTCGACAAGGGGCTGCTCGACGCCGCCCTCGGCATCTTCTACGAGTTGCGGGGGAGGGGATATGAGAAGCCGCCGGCGACCAGCGAGCTGCTCAACTGGCTGGCCGCCCTGAAGCACGCCCGGGTCACCCCGGACCGGCTGAACATCCCGTTCGTGGGCACGCTCCTCAAGCGCACCGAGGACATCCTCCAGTATCGCGATGGGGGGCGGGAGGGCGGCGGCCGGCGCCGGGTCCACTGAGGTGTTTTTCACCGACTTCGTCTACCGCCTGCGGGACTACGGCGTGCCGGCCAGCCTGACCGACACGATCGACTTCTACAAGGGCCTGGAAAAGGGGCTGGCGCCGGACCTCGATTCGCTCTTCCTGTTCGCCCGCCTCTGTTTCGTGCGCCGGGTCGAGCACATGGATCCCTACGAGCGCGCCTTCGCGTTCCACTTCTATGGGCTGGATATCCCGGCGGTGGCCGAGGGGGATCCCGAGCTCTTCTACACGAAGCAGTTCCGCGAGTGGCTGCAGGAGGCGATCCGCAACGGCGAGCTGCCGCCGACCGCCACCTGGAGCTTCTCCCCGGAAGAGCTGATGAAGCGCTTCTGGGAGACTCTCCGCCAGCAGATGGAGGAGCACCACGGCGGCAGCAAGTGGATCGGCACCGGCGGCAACTCCCCCTTCGGGCACTCCGGCAACGCCCAGGGCGGGATGCGGGTGATGGGGGAGGGGAAGAACCGTGCCGCCCTCAAGGTGATCGGCGAGCGGCGCTACGTCGACTACTCCGATTCGAACACTCTCAAGGGGGACAATCTCCGCCAGGCCCTGGCGAGCCTCAAGAACCTGGTGCCTTCGGGGCCGCGCGACCAGCTCGACGTGGACGCCACCGTCTACCAAAGCGCCAGGAACGGCGGCGAGATCGATCTGGTCTTCCGCCGCGATCTCCTCGACCGTATCGAGATCGTCGTCCTGATCGACAACGGGGGGACCTCGATGCTCCCCTTCGTGCAGCTCACCCGGCTGCTGTTCGGCAAGATCCGGGACCGGTTCAAGCGCTGCGACACCTACTTTTTCCACAACACCATCTATGGCACCGTCTTCAAGGACGACCGGCGGGTCCAGGGCCTGCCCACGGCCGAGCTGCTCCGGCGCAATCCCGACACCCGCCTCCTGGTGATCGGGGACGCCGCCATGGCCCCGGAAGAGCTGCTCTACCCGCGCGGCTCGATCTCCGGCTGGGTGGATGACCACGAGCCGAGCCTGGTCTGGCTCCAGCGCCTGCGCGACCGTTTTACCCATTCCGTCTGGCTCAACCCCGTCCCCAAGGACGCCTGGTCCGCCACCTACGGCCGCACCACGATCCAGCGTATCGGCGAGGTGTTCCGGATGGAGGACCTCACCCTTGGCGGGATCAAGAAGGCGGTGGAGTTTCTGAACCGGAAGTGACGGGCGGAGGTGCGCTCGGATACCCACCGCCGGTCATTTGCATCAAAAACAATCTATCCTGGAGCCCGGCAGAGCTTTTCTGATGCAGAACATCGTTGACTTGCATCAGGGCAACTCTCTCCGGGTACCCGGCAGGCTTGTTTTGCTGCAAAACACCCTTCCTGATCAACCGGGAAGGCTTTGTCGGCTGCCGGCAAAGGTTCTCCTGCTGAAAATCAACTTGCGCCAGCTCCTGAGCAGATCCCCTTTGATGCAAATCTACAGAGCTCTACTGCGGAAGAATTCTGCCGAGTCACCCGCGAAAGGATTTTTGCTGCAAAACAAAGCTTCTGGCTTCCCCGTACCCCTTCTTGGGTGTCGGGAGAAGCCTGCCGGGGTCCTCGCAAAGGCTGCCGGGGCTACGGCAAGGGCTTCCGGCATCCAGGACAGAGTGTCTGCCCTCCCCGGCAAAGGTCACGAGGTGCCGGATGGAGGAGCTGGCATGCCGGCGCAGTCATTCGACTTCCGCAAGTTTGAAGTCGGATTCATCCGACGCTGCTCTCGTAGCCCGGGAATTCATTCCCGGGCGGGGGTGGCCTGTGGCGATTTCGTCTCGCCCCCTCCCCGACCTCCCCGTGCTGACGCACGGGAGAGGGCGCCTGCCGCCCTCCCGAAATAGAATCTTGCCGTGGGCAACGCCGTCGGCCTCATCCTCCTGATCCTCCTCGCTGCCGTCGCCGTGACGGCCGCCCTGATCTCCCTGCGGTCCCGCCAGCTCCTCGCCATCGAGCGGCTGCGGGCGTCGCTGGCCGCGGATCTTCACGATCACATCGGGGCCGGGCTCACCGAAATCGCCATCCTGTCGGAGATCGCCGCCCAGCGCGCGGGGGCTCCCGTCCCGGAGCTGGGGCGGGTGGCGGATACGGCGCGGCAGCTCGTCGACAAGATGAATGAGATCGTCTGGCTGGTGAATCCCCGGCGCGATTCGCTTCATGAGCTGTTCCTGCGGCTCAAGGACTCCTATGCCGATCTGTTCGCCAGCTCCGGGATCCTCTTCCGCGCCTCGAATCTGAGCCTGTTCGAGGGGGTCCATCTGCCGATGGAGCTGCGGGAGAACCTCTACCTGATCTTCAAGGAGGCCCTCCACAACGCCTTGCGCCACAGCGGCTGCGGCGAGATCGAGCTGAAGGTCGAGTTGCGCGGCCGGCGGCTCGCGGTGACTCTCACCGACGATGGCCGCGGCTTCGATCCGGCCGGCCGGTCCGGCGGCAACGGGCTCGCCAACATGCGGGAGCGGGCGGCGCGGATCGGCGGCAAGCTGGCGATCGAATCCCCGCTCGACCCGGCCAGCGGCCACGGCACGGCGGTGCGCTTTACGGGTCCCCTGGGGTGAGCGAAGATGCCTCCGGCATGATCCGGGTCGCCCTCGTTGAAGACAACTCCACGATCCGCCAGGGTCTCGCCGCCCTGATTGACGGCACGCCCGGCTTCTCCTGCACCGGGTCGTTCGGAGACTGCGAATCTCTGCTCGCCGGCCTGCCGGGCTTCGAGGCCGACGTTCTCCTGATGGACATCGGCCTGCCCGGCATCTCGGGGATCGAGGGGGTACGGCGCCTCCAGCGCGAGCGCCCCGGCCTCGCCGTCCTGATCCTTACCATCTATGAGGAGAACGATCTCGTCTTCGACGCCCTCTGCGCCGGGGCCTGCGGCTACCTGGTCAAGAAGACCCCGCCGGCCCGGCTCCTCGAAGCCATCCAGGAGGCTCACGAGGGGGGCTCTCCCATGAGCTCCCACATCGCCCGCAAGGTGGTGACCCTGCTGCGCCGCACCGGCTCGGCGCCGCCGTTCATGGCGAGCCCGGTCGACGGCTTCCATGCCCCGGTGCCGGACGCCGAGGAGACTCTGCTCACCCCCCGCGAGCGCGAGATCCTCACCGGTCTGGCCGATGGCAACAGCTATCAGGCCATCGCCCGCTCTCTACATATCAGCACGGACACCGTGCGCTTTCACATTCGCAATATTTATCGCAAGCTCCACGTTCATTCACAATCCGAGGCCGTGGCCAAAGCTCTGCGCCGAGGAATCCTCTGAAACTTCCCGGTTTCCGTGGCTGCGGGCACTTGAGAAGTAGGATGAACCGCGCGCCATGGCGCCCTACTCAGAGGAGAGAAACATGAAGAAAATTACGAAAAAGCTCACCCTCAACAAAGAGACGGTCGCCAATCTGAAGCAGGTGAACGGCGGCCTCCTCATGCAGGACAAGCAGGTGGCCAGCGGCGGCCCCGAAATCTGCTGGTTCTCGGACTGCAATCCCTGCGATTGAGCGGATGACCCCGCCGGCTCCCCCGCATGATCATGCGGGGGAGCGCTCCTCCTCCCACTTCGATCTACTCAACCATGTAGCTGTCGGCCGCGCGGACCGGTTCCTAGAATCGGTTCATGATCAGAACCCTCGCAGCGGAAGCGCACTCCGAGCCCTCCGCGTCGGCACCGTCGGATGTCTCGATCGCCTCCGAGCGCCACCCCAAGGGTCTCGCCGTGCTCTTCGCCACGGAGATGTGGGAGCGCTTCAGCTTTTACTCGATGTTGGCGATGTTCACCCTCTACCTCCAGGATCCGCGGCAGGGTTTCGGCTGGTCCACCGAGCGGGCGACGCGTCTCTACGCCCTCTATCTCGCCTTCGTCTACTTCAGCCCGCTGCTCGGCGGCTGGCTCGCCGACCGCAAGCTCGGCTATCGCCGCTCGGTCATGATCGGCGGCGTCTTCTTCATGGCCGGACACCTGCTGCTCGCCTTTCCCTCGGTGACGCTGCTCTACCTGGCCCTCGCCTGCCTGGTGGTTGGAAATGGTTTTTTCAAACCGAATGTCTCGGCCATGGTCGGCAAGCTCTATCCCGAGGACAGCCCGCTCAAGGACCGCGCCTACAACATCTTTTATATGGGGATCAACGTCGGAGCCTTCGTGGCGCCGCTGGTCGCCGAGGTGATGCGCGATCGCTTCGGGTACCACCCCGCTTTCGCCGTGGCCGCGGGCGGGATGCTTCTCTCGGTCCTGATCCCCTGGCGGTTCGGCCGTCACGTCGAGCTGGCGGACCGCCGCGGCGGCCTCGAGCCGCGGGCCGCCCTCGCCGCCGAAAACGTGCTGCCAGCGCCGCCGGTCCGCCATTCGATCGGCAGCGTGCCGGAGAGGCGCCGGATCGGCGGCCTTCTGACGATCTTCCTGATCGTGATCGTTTTCTGGATGGCGTTCAGTCAGAACGGCGCCACCTGGACCTACTGGGCCAACGACAACACCGATTGGAGCGCCTCGGCGGTCGTGCCGGTCCTGTTCAAGATTCTGACCCTCGGGCTGATCGAGACCACCGACGTCTCCGGAGTGATCGCCAACGCCATCGGCCCCTTTTTCGTCATCGTCTTCACCTTCCCCCTGATCGCCTTCTGGAACGCGCTGGCGCGCCGCGGCCGCGAGCCCTCGACCCCGGCCAAGATGGCCCTCGGCATGATGCTGGTCGCCGCCGCCTTCCTGCTGATGGCCCAGGCCGGCCGCCTGGGCGGCGATACCGGCCGGGTGTCGCCCTGGTGGCTGATCGGCGCCTACGCCACGATCACCCTCGGCGAGCTGATGCTCTCGCCCATGGGGCTTTCCCTCGTTTCCAAGGTCGCTCCGCCCCGCCTGCGCGGCCTGATGATGGGCGGGTGGTTCGCGGCCACCAGCATCGGCAACTACCTGGTCGGCACCATCGGCGTGAAGTGGACGGTCTGGCCGCACTCCCAGTTCTTCTTCGTGGTCGCGCTGTTCGCGGCGGCGGTGTCTCTCCTCCTGCTGCTCCTCCTGCGCCCGCTCGAAAAGGCCATGCCGGGGGTTTGATCTCAGGGAGGAAGCACTAAAATAGCCGGGTGATGAAGGCGACCTCCGCAATCGATCTTTTACGCTCCTCCCATCGCATCGGCTTCGTCCTCTCCGGCGGCTCGGCCCGGTGCGCTTTCCAGATCGGAGCCCTGGAGACCCTGGCCGAGTTCGGGATCCGTCCGTCCCTCTGCGTCGGGGTCTCCGCCGGCTCCTGGAACGCCGCCGCCCTTGCGGCGGGGACCGGCCACCGGATCCGCCACTACTGGCGTTCCTTCGTCCGGATGCCGCATCTCCACCTGCCGAACCTGCTGCGGGAGCGCTCCCCCTACCGTTTCACCGAGATCCATCGCCGCAACTTCAACCGCTACATCGGCGCCGAGCGGCTGCTGGCGCCGGACGCCCTGCCGCTCCTGGTCGGAGTGACCCGGTTGCGCGACCGCCAGGCGCGGGTCTTCGACGCGCGTGAGGTCGAGGACCCCCTGGCTCTGCTCCTCGCCTCGAACTACCTGCCGCCGTTCTTCACCCACGCCCCGCGGATCGGCGGCGAGCGCTACGGCGACGGCGGGATGACCGACAACATCCCCTACCTGCCGGCCTTCGAAAGCGGCTGCGATACCGTCGTGCTGTTGAGCAACAAGGGCGAGAGCGAGGGGGGGATCTATCGCAACCCGCGCGAGACCGAGCACGTCATCCCCGAGCCGTACCGGTCGCGCACCGTGGTGATCCGCCCGCGCCACCGGCTGCCCGTCTCCTTCACCGAGCGCCGCTGGGAGGTCCTGACGCCGATCATCGGACTGGGCCGCCTGCGTGCCCGCGAGGTGCTCCTCGGCGAGAGCCACCCGGAGACCGAGCTCCGGGCCCCGGGGCGGGCCCCGACCGTGCTGGTGGCCGGGTTGCTCCGCAGAGCTTCCCGGCCCTCGCCGGAAATCTGACCGGTTCCCCTCTTACGGACAGGCGCCGAAGGCGTTGGTGTCCTGCACCGGCTGGAACTTGGTGCTGAGCGGGTTGGTGTAGGTCTTGACGTTGCCGGTCTGCACGTCGGTCACCGTGGTGACCACCCGCACATCCGTGAGGCCGCCGGAGAACACCCAGAAGCGGCTGTTGAGCGAGCAGGCGTTCAGGACCTTGATGACCATTTCCACGTTGCTGGAGTTGAAGAACCAGAAGTAGCCGGTATCGGAGGTGAGGGAAACCGCCATGCCGTCGCCCGACGCTCCCTGTGCGGTCTGCCATTGCGTGCGGACCTGGAAACGCCCGCCGGAGAGACAGAGGGTGGTGGCGTTCGGCGTGCAGACTCCCGGGTTCGTGACCGGGGGGCTCAGCCACTGGCGGATCGCCGGGTAGGTCTGGATGAACGCTCCGTCGATCTCCGAGTTGTCGTAGTCGCAGCCGTCGTCGGCGCTCGGGCCGCAGCCGCCGTTGAGCTGGCCGACCGTGAAGCCGCCCGCCAGGATCACCGGCGAGCCCGAGCTGCCGCCGAACGTGCCCCCCTGGGTGACCTGGGAGTAGAGGAAGCGCGGCCGCGGCGAGTCCGCGCAGACCGGCACGCCCGAGGTCTTGACCAGCCCGGTCGAGTAGGACTGCGGCTCGCCGAAGGGGTGCGAGATCCGGTAGAGCCGGGTGTTGTTGGCCGGCGCCCGGTCATCCCAGCCCAGGAAGACGCGGTTCGACGGGATCGAATTGAGCCGCACGAAGGTGAAGTCCGACCCCGCCCCGGTGGCGAGCAGGGTGGAGCCGTTGCTGCGCTGCAGGCCGAAGAGATTGGGCGCCACTCCGTTGCAGGTGGTGGAGCGGTAGTCCCAGAAGGCCTCCAGGGTCGAGGCGGCGGCCTGGGTGTCGAAGCAGTGATTGGCGGTGAGGAGGTAGGGGATGAGCGTCGCCTGGTCGGTGTCGTTGAGCAGGGCGCCGGAGCAGACGAATTCCTGGCCGCCGTCCACGAAGACCAGCGAGGCGACCGCCCGCCGGTAGGCGTCGACCACGTCGAGGGTCGCGGTGGAGACGCAGGTCGCGTCCACGATGCACTCCCCGATGGGAGCGGGGTCGGGAGTGAGGACCGGGCTCCCCTCGGCGTCGAGGCGGAAAGACTCGGACACCTCGCGCACGGTGAACCGCGCCGTCTGGCCGTCCGCCGGGGCGCCGGCCGGCAGCTCGGCCTCCAGGTAGACCTCGCCGCCGCCGACGCTGGGCGTCCAGATGCCGCCATCGGGGCCGAGGAGCTCCAGGCCGAAGGCGCGCGGCTCTTCGCCGAGCCCATAGACCCAGAAGCGGGTGCCGGCGGGGACCGCCACGTCGGTCAGGTGGACCCGCAGCCGGTAGGCCCCCTCGACCCGCAGGCTGGTGCCCCAGACCACGCGTCCGGCGAGAGATTCGGAGACGAAGCCGCCGGCGTACGGCGTGGGCCGCGCCAGACCCTTGGCCGCCGCCGTCAGCACGACCTTCTGCGAGGAGGGCAGCGGCCGGGCGAAGCCGATCCGGACCGGCCGGTTGCCGGCCCGGTTCCAGGCGGTCAGCGCCTCGAGCTGGTCGCCCGCCGCCGTCTCGGCGGAGCGCACCGCCATCAGCGGCTGCGCGCTCATCCCCTCGGCGAGACGGAGCGGGGGAGCGGCGACCCGGGCGGGCGCGGCCAGCGACTCCGGCAGCACGAGCGGCGGATTGACCTCGGCCGCGGCCTGGGCGCGGGCCAGGAAG
>DATAHG010000145.1:0-2963 GCA_036263295.1 Thermoanaerobaculia bacterium
CACGCGACCCTGGACAGCCACCGGGAAATCCCGCTGGAGCCGTATGGCTTCCGTTGGTTCCGGCTGGGCCGGGTTCATCGCTTTCTGTTTTGAAGAGAGTCCTGCTCGGCGTGGGCGGGGGCCGCGGCGCCCGCCGTTCTCCATGCCCTCCCGATAGGCCGATTCGCCTGCATTGATGCGGGCCGGCTCCTTTCGCCAGACCCCGGCACTTAGCAAGTATGGAGCGCGTGCCGCGCTCTGTTTGGACCTTTCCCCTGAAGGAGCCTGTCATGCGAAAGAAGAGCACCAAGAAGCTCGGCGTCAAGCGCGAGACCCTCGCCGTCCTCTCCCAGAACCAGACCGCGGCCGTCCTCGGCGGCGCGATCTACACCGGCGGCGGCAACGTCGACAAGCCGATCCTCGGCGGCGGCTGCCAGGCGAGCGTGTTGGTTTGTAGCGTCATGGAGACCTGCGTCAGTTGCAAGGCTGAGCAGCCGGTCCTCGTGGCCGTCAGCTGACCTCTCCGGCCGAGGGCAGCCAGGGGTTCTGCGCTGCCCTCGACCGATCCTCTAGGGATCGTGCACCAGCGGCTGGGGGCGGCAGAGCCAGTAGCCCTGGGCGTAGTCCACTCCCATCTCCTTCAGGGCATCCATGGTCTGGCGGTTCTCGACCCATTCGGCGATGGTCTGGATCCCCAGGACGTGACCGATCTGGTTGATCGATTCGACCATCGCCCGCTTCACCCGGTCCTCCACCATGTTCTGCACGAACTCGCCGTCGATCTTGAGGAAGTCCACCGCCAGGTCGCGCAGGTAGGCGAAGGACGACAGGCCGCTGCCGAAGTCGTCGAGGATGAACCGGCAGCCCTTGACCTTGAGGGCCTCCAGGAAAAGCATGGCGCTGTCGAGCTTGCTGATCGCGGCGGTCTCGGTGAGCTCGAAGCAGATCCGCCGCGGATCGACCGAGCTCTGCTCCAGCTCTTCCAGCACGAACGGCAGGAAGCCTTCGTCGGACAGCGACTGGCCGGAGAGGTTGATGGCGAAGAGGACCGGGCGGGCCACCTCGCGGCGTTGCGCCTCGGCCAGGGCCTTGAAGGCGGTGCGGACCACCCAGCGGTCGATCGACGGCATCAGGTGGTAGCGCTCGGCCGCCGCGATGAAGGCGGTCGGCTCGATCACGTTGCCCTGGCGGTCGAGCATGCGGATGAAGACCTCGCAGAGCAGGTCCCGGCTGGTGTTTTCCGCGCCCAGGGGTTGGATGAGCTGGTAGAAGAGCCGGAAGCGGCGGTCCTCGAAGGCGCGGTTGATGCGGTGGATCCACTGCATTTCGCCGTAGCGCTCGGCGACCAGGGTGTCGTCCTGCTCGTATTCGTGGACCCGGTTGCGGCCGCTGTCCTTGGCGACATAGAGGGCGGCGTCGGCGGCGCCCATGATCTGGTTGAGGTCGCCGCTGTTGGCGTTGATCGGCACCAGGCCGATGCTGACGCCGACCTCGAAGATCTGCTCTTTCCAGGAGAAGCGGAACTCCCGCACGGTGCGCCGCATCTCCTCGGCGATCTGGCGGGCCTGGTCGAGCGGGCAGTCCTCCAGGAGGACCCCGAACTCGTCGCCCCCGAGCCGGGCGAGGATGTCGCTGCGCCGCACCCGGGAGCGCAGCAGGGCGGTGATCTGCTTGAGCAGCTCGTCGCCGATCAGGTGGCCGCAGGTGTCGTTGACCACCTTGAATTCGTCGAGGTCGAGGTAGAGCAGGCCGTGATGGCGGCCGTCCACGCGGGCGCTGCGGATCGCCCGCTTGAGACGGATTTCGAACTCCCGGCGGTTGATCAATCCGGTCAGGGCGTCGTGGCTGGCGAGATAGATCATCTCGCGCTCCATGCCGCGGAGCTGGGTGACGTCCTTGAAGACCAGGACGACGCCGAGGATCTCGCCGTTGCGGTCGTGGATCGGCGCCGCCGAGTCCCGCACCGAATACTCCTTGCCGTCGGCGCTCAGGAGGAGGGCGTGGCCGGGGGACTCGACCACCCGCCGCTCGTCCAGGCAGCGCCGCACGGGGTCGGTGAGGGGCTTGCGGCTCACCTCGTCGACGATCCGGAACACCTCGGTGACCGGCTTGCCGAGGGCCTGCTCGCTGGACAACCCGGTCAGCCGCTCGGCAACCGGGTTGAGGTAGTCGATCCGACCGTCGGCGTCGGCGCGGATCACCCCGTCGCCGATCGAGGCGAGGGTGACCTGGGCGCGCTCCTTTTCGCGGAACAGCGCCTCGGCCGCCTCCTTGCGCTCGGTGACGTCGACCGCGATGCCGACGCAGCCGGCGATCCGGCCGTCCCCTTCGCGCAGGGGCTCCACCCGGGTCTGGAACAGCCGCCCCGCCCACTCCTGCTCGAAGCTCACCGACTCGCCCGCCAAGGCCAGCAGGTGGGCGCGGATCGGCAAATACTCCGGGTCGTCGGTGCGGTAGCACTCGAAGAGGCTGATGCCGGGGAGCTCCTCGGGGGAGAGGCCGAAGGCGGAGAGGCCGGCGCCGAGGCCGGAGGTGAAACGCAGGTCGCGGTCGGTGGTCCAGAGGAGCGCCGGCATCTGCTCCATGAGCAGACGGAGACGCAGATCGCCGGTGCGGGCCTGGCTGTCGAGCGAGGGGCGGAGCTCTTCCACCTCTTCCTCCGAAACCGAAAGGCCCATCCGCGATTGCTCGAGGGGGCCTGCGAGAACCCGCACCGTTGAGCTGTCTTTCATTCAGAACGACCTCATCTGTAGGCCGTTCTGGACAGAAAGCAAGATCCGGGCCCGCCGGCGGGGCTCGCCGGGGGGCTCCGGATTTGTTCTGAGAGCGGGCTTTTCAGCCCAATCTTTGTAAGTTTTCTAAATGAGCGGCTCGGGACGCGCGATTCCGAAGCCCTGGGCGTAATCGACCCCGATCTCGCGCAGGGCTTCCAGGGTGGCGCGGTTCTCCACCGATTCGGCGATGGTGCGGATGCCCATGACCTG
>DATAHG010000146.1:0-3381 GCA_036263295.1 Thermoanaerobaculia bacterium
CGGCGGATGGCGGCCACGTCGTCCGGCACCAGGGCCGCCCCTTCCACCCGGTGGCCCGCTCCTTGCACCTTTTCGCGCATGCTGTGGCCGCTCGTGTCGTCCTCGGGCGTGCGGCTGTCGCTGACGGTGATCAGCCCGAAACCGAGGACAGACGGCGCCGACCTCCGGTGTTGCTCCGCGCTCATGGTCCGACAGGCTATCGGGCCGGGTGCGCCTGTCGCAAGTGTCCGCTTTTGGGACAAAACCTTCCCACCCCCGAACAGACCTCCTCTTGTTTGCGTGCCTGACGAAGGATCCGATGTTGTTGAATCCAAAGTGACTTGGGCGCGATTCCGGGCGGCTTGAAACCGTGGCACAGGCCGTGCTTAGTATGGGCTCGCCATGGATAAGCCCCGTGAAGGAATCGCCAAACAGCGCCGCACGCGCAGAACCATACTCCTGATCGCTCTTGCGGCCGTCGTCGCCCTGGTGACGATCGGCCTTGCCAAGCTCGAACCGGCCGCACCGACGGTCACCAAGAACACCCTCTACCTCGATACGGTGAAGCGCGGCGAGATGCTGCGCGAGGTGCGCGGCACCGGCACCCTGGTGCCGGTCGACATCCGCTTCATCTCGGCGCCGGTCGAAGGCCGCATCGAGCGCCTGCCCCTGCTGCCGGGCGCCCGCATCACGCCGGACACGGTGATCGCGGAGATGACCAACCCCGAGGTCGAGCAGAACGCCCTGGAGGCGGAGTCTCAGCTCCGCGGCGCCGAGGCCGAGATGCTGAACGTGCGCGCCGAGCTCGCCAGCGCGGCTCTCGCCCAGCAGGCGGCCATGACGGAAGCCCAGTCGCAGAGCGAGCAGGCCAAGCTCCAGGCCCAGGCCGACCAGCGCCTCTACAACGATCAGTTGATCCCGGAGCTCACCCTCAAGCTGTCGAAGCTGCGTTCCGATCAGCTCAGCCACCAGGCCCAGCTCGAGAAGGAGCGTTACACCAAGACGCTGTCGGCGCACCAGGCCCAGATCTCCGCCCAGCAGGCCAAGGTCAACCAGATGCGCGCCATGTATGAGCTGCGCCGCCGCCAGCTCGAATCGCTCAAGGTCCGCGCCGGCATCGACGGCGTGCTCCAGGAGCTGCCGGCCCAGGTCGGCCAGCGCCTGACGCCGGGCACCACGATCGCCCGCGTGGCGCGGCCGGAGAAGCTCAAGGCCGAGCTGCGGATTCCGGAGACCCAGGTCAAGGACATCGTGATCGGCCAGAAGACCGCGATCGACACGCGCAACGGCATCGTCGAGGGGACCGTGATGCGGATCTCCCCGTCGGTCACCGAGGGCACGGTCACGGTCGACGTCGCGCTGCCGGATCAGCTCCCCAAGGGCGCCCGCCCGGCTCTCTCGGTGGACGGCACGATCCAGATCGAGCGCCTGGCCGACACCCTGTACGTGGCCCGGCCGACGTACGGCCAGGCCAACCAGAAGGTCGAGATGTTCAAGGTGATCGAGGACGGCAACGCCGCGGAGCGCGTGGTGGTTCAGCTCGGCCGCTCCTCGGTCAGTACCATCGAAGTCGTGAGCGGTCTGAACGTCGGGGACACCGTGATCCTGTCCGACATGCAGCAGTACGACGGGGTCAAGAAGGTTCGCCTGAAGTAGGCCGCCTGAAAAATTTGCCGCCGCAAGCCGACGGCTTTGAGAAACGAGGGGAGGAGAATCCATCATGACGACCGCTGCTGAGCCGCTGATCCGACTGGACGGAGTCACCAAGGTCTTCCTGACCGACGAGGTCGAGACCCATGCGCTGTCCGGGATCCACCTGGAGATCAAGAATGGCGAGTACGTCTCCATTGCCGGCCCGTCCGGCTGCGGCAAGACCACTCTCCTTTCCATCCTCGGCCTGCTCGACACGCCGAGCGGTGGCAAGTACACGTTGAACGGCCGGACGGTCACCGACCTGACCTTCTCGGAGCGGGCCCGCATCCGCAACCGCGAGATCGGGTTCATCTTCCAGGCCTTCAACCTGATCGGCGACCTGACGGTCTACGAGAACGTCGAGCTGCCGCTGACCTACCGCGGTATGCCCGCCAAGGAGCGCAAGGATCGCGTCCAGGAAGCCCTGGAGCGCGTCGGCATGTCGCACCGCATGAAGCACTACCCCTCGCAGCTCTCCGGCGGTCAGCAGCAGCGCGTCGCGGTCGCCCGCGCGGTGGTCGGCAAGCCCTCGATCCTGCTCGCCGACGAGCCGACGGGTAACCTCGACTCCCGCAACAGCGAGCAGGTCATGGAGCTGCTCGAAGAGCTCCACCGGGAAGGCGCGACGATCTGCATGGTCACGCACGACCCGCGTTTCGCGAAGTACGCCGGACGCTCGATCCATCTCTTCGACGGCCGCGTCGTCGAGGAGGAGCAGGGTGTCCAGCGCGAGATCGAGCAGCGCGAGCTGCAGCAGCGGGGGTTCGAAGTCGTTTAACTCCCGCACCTTCCGCCGGGCTCCGGCCCGGCGGGCGGACCAATTCGGTCCTACGGAGAGCCTTGCGTGAGAAGCCGGTCCCTCCCCGGTCGGCTTCGAGCGTAACGCCTCCTCCAGATAGGGTGGTACTCACCGCCGACCCGGTGGGTATCGTTCGGCGCCCCAAGGCTGCCGCCACGTGGCGGCAGCCTTTGTTTTTTGCGGACCGCCTTCATTTTTTTCTCCGCTAGAATCTGGAGTCCTGGATGAGTGGTATCCCCTCCCCCGCGGCACGCCCGAAGGCCCTGATCGCCGACGACCAGCGCGAGGTGCGGGAAGCCCTGCGCCTGCTCCTCAAGGCCGAGGGGTATGACGCCGAGCCCGCCGGCTCGCCGGCCGAGGCGCTCCAGGCCGTCACCTCCCGCAACTTCGACGTCGCCCTGATCGACCTCAACTACACCCGGGACACCACCTCCGGCCAGGAGGGGCTCAGCCTGCTCGGGCGGCTGCGCGCCATCGACCCGACGCTGCCCGTCGTCGTCATGACCGCCTGGGCGAGCGTCGGCCTGGCGGTCGAGGCGATGCGCCAGGGGGCCAGCGACTTCGTCGAGAAGCCGTGGGAGAACAACCGGCTGCTGTCGATCCTGCGCACGCAGGTGGACCTCGGCCGGGCGCTGCGCCGGGGCGAGCGCCTGGAGGCCGAGAACGAGCTCCTGCGCACCGAGGGGCAGCCTACGGTCATCGCCCAGTCGCCCGAGATGCGCCACGTCCTCGAGATGATCGAACGCGTCGGCCCGTCCGAGGCGAACATCCTGATCACCGGCGAGAACGGCACCGGCAAGGGGGTGGTGGCGCGCGCCCTCCATGCCGTCTCGAAGCGGGCCGCCAAGCCGATGGTGACGGTCAACACCGGCGGCCTGTCGGAGTCGGTGTTCGAGAGCGAGCTGTTCGGG